>DATKRS010000026.1 GCA_035532035.1 Candidatus Dormiibacterota bacterium | reverse complement strand
TTGGTGGAGATGAGGGGACTCGAACCCCTGACCCCTTACATGCGAAGCAAGTGCTCTACCAGCTGAGCTACATCCCCACGGGCGGACGAAGGATTATACGCTGGCTCGTGAGCACCTGTCAAAAATGAAGCGTGGAGGACGGGTAGGCATTCTTGCAGTGTTGGCGGCTGCGATACTCGCGGACGGCGCGGTGGGCCTGGGCAGCGTGACGCCGGTGCGGGTGGCGGCGATCAATCCACGCTGCAACCACAACGTTGCGGAACGCTTGGAAAATCACGTGCGGGCGGATGACCGCCACGCGCCGCGTTCGAGCCTGAACGATCTGAACCAGCGCCAGCAAGAGCTCGATGCGATTCTCCAGGAAGCACAACTCGAGCACGACATCCTGCACAACATGTGCACGGTTGCGGAGCGCCCGGCGGTGCAGGACCAGCTCGCCGGCGTCATCGCGTGGGCGTACGCGCTCGAGGCCGACATCGCGCCCGAACGCTACGAGCTGCTGCACTGCCCGCAGACCGCCTCGACGGCGCCCGCCGGGTTGCTGGCGCTCGGGTGGTACGCGCTCGCGTCCACCTTCAACAGTCCGGATCGCTTGCCCGGCGAGGCGACCCCGACGCCGGCGCCGCTCGTCAAAGAGGTCATGCCCAAGGTGCAGGCGCGCGCTTCGGCGGCAGGCTTGACGCTGCCAGCTCTCGCCGATTCCACCCAGTACTGGCGCGACATGGAGACCGCGAAGGTCGCCGTGTGCGTGCCGCCTTCCCCCTAGAAGCAGGACTTGCGAACGATTCGCAAAAACTCTGCGCACGATGCCGGAGCGAGCCGAATACGTCACGCGGCCGCGTGAGGAGATCGCGAACGTCCTGCGCTACGAGCGCCGATTCCTCACGGCCGCCGACATCCATGCGAAACTGAAGCGGGCGCGCGCACGCGTCGCGCTCTCCACCGTCTATCGGACGCTGGAGCGCCTGCGCTCGAGGGGCGAGGTGACCGAGCGCGTCGACGCCGCTGGCGAGGCGAGCTACATGCACTGCGAGCCCGAACGCCACCACCATCACGCGATCTGCCGCGCGTGCGGCAAGGTGGAGGACGTCGATTGCACCGCTATCGATCGCTTCGCGCAGGCGCTGCGCAAGACGCGCGGCTTCAGGCTCGACGATCACGCGATGGAGTTCTTTGGCCGGTGCCGGGCATGCCGCTGACGCGCGCGCTCTTTGCGGCGATCCTCCTCGCGCTCGTCGCGTGTGCGAGCGGCGGCGGCACCGCATCGCGGAGCAGCGCGCCGTTGCAAGGCCCAATTCCCGTCGTGACGACGATCTCGACGCTCAACTCCTTCGTGCAAGGCGTCGGAGGCAAGCGCGTCAGCGTACAGAGCATCGTGCCGGTCGGGTCCTCACCCGAGACCTATCAGCCCACGCCGCAGAGCATCGAGATGCTCGCCAACGCGCGGCTCCTGGTGGAGAACGGAGCCGGGCTCGAGACGTGGATGCAAGGCCTGCTGCAAAACGCGCGCACCGATGCCGTCGTCGTTGATTGCTCGCAAGGTCTCCCGGTCAAAGGCAGCAACCCGCATCTCTGGATGGATCCGGTGTATGCCAAGCATTACGTCGCACGCATTCGCGCCGCTCTGGTCAGACTCGATCCGTCCCGTCGGGGTGAGTACGATCGCAACGCCGCCGCCTACGATCGGCGGCTCGACGCGCTCGCCGCGTGGATCCGGGTGCAGATCGCGCCGGTCCCTCCGTCGCGGCGCCTGCTCGTCGTCTTTCACAACGCGTGGCAGTATTACGACGATCGCTTCGGGATCAGGACGCTCGGCATCATCGAAGAGGCGCCCGGGCAAGAGCCGAATCCGCGCGACTTCGGTCACACGGTCGATCTCGCGAAGCGGTATCACGTCGGCGCGATCTTTGGCGAGCCGGAGTACAGCCCGAAGCTCGCGATGACGCTCGCGCGCGACGCGGGAGTCCCCGTCGTCGCAAACCTCTACGACGACTCCATCGGCACGAACCCGCAAGTCGGCGACTACATCTCTATGCTGCGCTACGATACGCGAGAGATCGTGAAGTCGATGCGATGACGCCCGTGGTCGAAGCGCGCGACCTCGTCGTGCGGTACGATGACTTCGTCGCACTCGACCGGCTCACGTTCGACGTGTCGACGGGAGAGGCGCTCGGCATCGTCGGCCCAAACGGGTCCGGAAAATCCACGCTGCTCAAGAGCATCGCCGGCCTCGTCCCGGTCGCCGGCGGCACGCTGCGCGTGCTCGGCAGCGACCCGCGTCGCGTGCGCGTCGGGAGCATCGCCTACGTCCCGCAAGTCGAGACCGTCGACTGGTCGTTTCCCGCAAACGTGTGGGACGTCGTCTCGATGGGGCGCTTTCCGCGCTTGCGCTTTTGGAACCGGTTCGGCGCCGACGACCGTGCCGCGGTCGAACAAGCACTCCAGGCCGTCGGTATGCGCGAACTCGCGCACCGGCACATCGCCGAGCTTTCCGGGGGGCAGCAGCAGCGCGTCTTCGTCGCGCGCGCGCTCGCGCAGGAGCCGCGGCTCTTGCTGCTCGACGAGCCGACGACGGGCGTCGACGCGGCTACCGAAGAGACCCTGCGGGAGGTGGTGCGCGCGCTCGTGCGCGGCGGGCTGCCGGTCCTGATGTCGACGCACGATCTCGAGAGCGTCGAACGGTGGTTCGATCGCCTGATGGTGCTCGATCGCCGCGTGCTCGCGCTCGGGAAACCGCACGATGTCGTGGAAGGCGGCGCCTACGTGTCGATTCGCGAGCACGTGCACACCCACGGGCATCTCCGCCTGGACCACGAGGTGCACGAAACGCACGCGTTCCATCCCGAGATTCGTCCGTGACGCTTCTCGCGCAGCCATTTCACTACCCGTTCATGGTGCGCGCCGCGATCGCGGCGCTCGCCGTGGGCGTCCTCTGCGCAGGCATGGGAACCTTCGTGATCCTGCGCCGGCTCGCGTTCATCGGCGACGGCATCGCGCACGCGTCGTTTGCCGGGATCGTCATCGCCTATCTGCGCGGCTCGAACTACTATCTCGGCGCGGCCGTCGTCGCGGTGCTGACGGCGCTTGGCATCGGCTTCGTGCACCGGCGCGGGCGCATCTCGATGGACACGTCGATCGGCGTGCTCTTCACGGGTGCTTTCGCACTCGGCGTCTTTCTCATGAGCCGTCAGAGCAACTACGCCGTCGACCTCGAGAGCTTTCTCTTCGGGGACATTCTCGCCGTGCAGCCGAGTGACGTCGTCATGATCCTCAGCCTCACGTTCGCCGTCGCGCTCGCGTTGTTCGTGCTCTATCGCGGGCTGCTCTGCACGACGTTCGATCCCGTCGTCGCGCAGGCGTGCGGAATCCGGTCGGGCGCGTACGAGTACGTGCTGCTCGTGCTCGTCGCCCTCACCGTCATCATCGGCATCCAATCGGTCGGCATCGTTCTCGTCGCAGCGCTCCTCGTCACGCCTGCTGCCGCGGCCTATCAGCTCACGAAGCGCTTCGCTCCGATGTTCATCCTCTCCATGACGTTTGGCGCCGCGAGCTCTCTCGGCGGCCTCTATCTCTCATACTACGCGCGCGGATCCAGCGGCGCGACGATCGTACTCTTCACGACCGTGCTCTTCTTTCTCGCGCTTGCGATACGCAGCGTGCGTCAGTCGGCGGCGCGCCGCACGACCCACGTTTCGTCGCCCGCGCTCTCCAAGTAGCCTGCGGCGGCGAGCGCCTCGAAGACCTCGTGCAGCGCGGCGCGCTCGTTCTTGTTCGGCATCCCAGCCCAGCGCATCGCCGCGTCGCCGAAATCGATACTCGTGCCTGCGTTCAACAAACCGCGCACGAACGCGGGCGTCAGCTTTACGCGCTCCATGCGGCGCGCGAGCGGCGCGAGCGCGGCGTCGAACTCGTTGCTCGAACCGAGAACCGGCTGCGGCGCAGCGACGAGCGGCGTCGTGGGTGCAAACGCCGGCTTCGGAGGCTCGGGTGCGGGAACGCTGACGAAGCGTACGATCGCGGCATCCGCGATACGTGGGAAGAACTCGCCGAGCATCGCTACGAGGGCGTGCGCCGGCACCGCGTTCACGACGCGCGCACGTTGCTCGATGCCGCGCAGCATCGCTCGCGCGACGCGCTCCGGCTTCACGGCGATCGCGTCGCGTTCGCGCTGCTTGCCCGCGCTTTGCGAGAATTCGGTGTCGACCGCACCGGGATCGACGTACGTCACGGCGATGCCTTCGGGCCGCAGCTCGCGGCGTAGCTGCGTCGCGGCGCCACGAATCGCCGTCTTCGCCGTGCAGTACGCGCCGTAGTACGGCGCGGGCACGCGTGCCAAGCCCGATCCGACGAAGACCAGCCCTCCGCGCGACGCGCGCAGTGCCGGCAGCGCCGCTCGCGAAATGCGCAACGGCGCTGCGACGTGCGTCTGCCACTGCGCCTCGAGCGCTTCGTCGCTCTGGTCGAGCAGTCTTCCGTTCGCGCCGTTCCCGGCATTATTGACGACGACGTCGACGCGGCCGAACGAGCGCATCGCGTTCTCGACGATGCGGTGCGGCGTATCCGCCGCGCAGACGTCCGCGACGAGCATTTCCGCGCTGCCGCCCGCTGCCGCGATCTCCTCCTGCAGCGCCGTGAGGCGCTCGCGCCGGCGCGCGACGAGCAGCACACGCCACCCCGCGTGCGCGGCGGCAATGGCGAGCGCCCGGCCGATGCCGGATGAGGCGCCCGTGACGACCATGACGCGGCCCTCAGGCATAGGTGCGGCAGTACGCGTCGTAGGCATCGAAGATTGCTTGCGGCAGAGAGGCGTAATACTCTTGCTCGCGGGCGATCTGGAGCTGCGGTGCGTCGGTTACGGTGCGCGCCTCCCGGGCGAAGTCGGAGAGCGCTTTTGCGACGGGCTTCTCGCTGCCGTCGGACCGGACGATGCCGAAGCGCAGCTCGTGCGGCGCGGTGTCGAAAGGGGGCAGGCCGGCGAGCGACGGATCGTAATCGGCCCAGCACCACCAGAGCGCGCCGATCGCGCCGCGCCGCACGAGGCGCTCTAGCGCCGCGCGCGCGTACGCCGCCATCTCGTCTTCGGTAAGGCATCCGATACCGCCCACGTCGTGGGCGCCCGGCGGGCACTGCGGATTGCCGAACTCCGTGAAGAGCACGCGCTTAGCGCTGAACGCGCGCATCAGCGCGTCGTAGAACGGCACGACGTTTGCGTCCGTACGACCGCGCGAAAACGTTGCGTAGACGGGGTACCCGTGCATGCTTGCAAAAGAAAATCGTGCCGCGAGCGACGACGGCCGAATGGCGCGGTCGTTCTCCACGTCTTCGCCGTGGGTGCCCGCGGTGCAGCCGGCACCCGATGCCTCGAGCAGCGTTTCGCAGAGCGCGGCGCTCCACGCGGCGGCGTCGAGCGGCGTTCGCGGGGCGCGCAGGTTGGAGAACTCGTTTCCGAGATCCCACGCAAGCAGTGCCGCGTGCCCGTTCGCGCGCTCGCCGACGGCGCGCGCGAGGCGCAGCTGCGCCGCCACGAGATCCTCGTCGGCGTAGAAGTCGCCGATGCCGTACGGCGAGCTCGAGCCGCCGGCGATCGTGCGAAAGCGTCCGTGCGGCGCGTTGCGATCGAGCGTCCAGGCGGGAAGCCAGTTGACGCCGCTCATGTGCCCGCAGAAGAGCGTCGGTATCGCGAGCAGCCGCGCGTCTGCGAGCGCCTGCATCGCGGCGTCGAACCGGCGCAACGCGGCGCCGTCGATCGCGTCGCGATGCGGAGCGAATGCCTCCCAGGTGAGAAAGAAGCGCACGACGTCGAAACCGAGCGCGCGCATGCGCGTGAAATCCTCGCGCATCTCCCCAAGATCGAAGCGCTGCCACGCGTACATGGCGGTGCGGCGGGGCCAGTAGTTGACGCCCACGAGAAAGCGCGGCATGCGAGGTTCCTTCGACGCCGGGGCGAACCGCTCCGCGATGGCGCAAACCGGGCGCGCGATGGTCGGCATCATCATGGGGAGCCGTTCCGATTGGGATGCGCTCGGGCCCGCGCGCGACACGCTCGCGGAGCTCGGCATCCCCTACGACGCGCGCGTCGTGTCGGCGCACCGCATGCCCGACGAAATGTTCGAGTACGCGTCGAGCGCTCAGGAACGCGGCCTACGCGTCATCATCGCAGCCGCGGGTGGTGCGGCGCACCTTCCCGGCATGACGGCGTCGAAGACCCTGCTCCCGGTGATCGGCGTGCCGATCGCATCGAAGGCTTTGAATGGCGTCGACGCATTTCTTTCCATCGTGCAAATGCCGCCCGGCGTGCCGGTCGCGACGATGGCGATCGGCGGCGCGGTCAACGCCGCGCTCCTGGCCGCGCGCATTCTCGCACTGCACGACGAGCTCATCGGAGCCCGCCTCTTGGCCTACGTGCGCAAGATGCGGGACGACGCCGCCGACAGCACGCCGTGATCGAGGCGATCGGCGTCATCGGCGGCGGCCAGCTCGGCCGCATGCTCGCGCTCGTCGCAAAGCGGATGGGGTACCGCGTCGTCGTGCTCGATCCACAGCCGCATTCGCCGTGCGGCCAGGTTGCGGACGAGCAGATCGTGGCGGCGTACGGCGATCTCGCGGCGATCGAAGAGCTTGGCCGCCGAACGCAGATCGTCACGTACGAGTTCGAAAACATTGCGATCGATTCGGTCGGGCACCTGGAGCAGCACGGATATCGCGTCACGCCGGCCGGCAGCGTCTTGCGCGTGACGCAAGACCGCGCCGCGGAGAAAGCGTTTCTGCGCGCCTGCGGTGTGCCGACGACGGAGTTCGCCACCGTCGAGCGCCCGGAGGAGCTCGACGCCGCCCTCGCAATCGCGGGCTTGCCCGTGGTCATCAAGACGGTGCGCGGCGGCTACGACGGAAAGGGGCAGTGGCGTGCGGCGTCGCGCGCCGAGGCAGAGAACGTGCTGCGCGACGCCGGCGGCGCGGCGGTGATCGTGGAGCGCGCAGTCGATTGTGCGTGCGAGCTGAGCGTCGTAGCGGCGCGCGCGAGCGACGACGAGGCCGTCACGTTCCCCGTCGCCGAGAACGTCCACGAGGACGGAATCCTCATGACGACGGTCGCGCCGGCACGCATCGACGATGAAATAGCATTGCGGGCGCAGGAGCTGGCGCGGAACGTCGGGCAGCGCTTGGGAATCGTTGGGACGTACTGCGTCGAGTTCTTTTTGACGCGCGCCGGCGAGCTGCTCGGCAACGAGATCGCGCCGCGTCCGCACAACAGCGGGCACTTCACGATCGACGTGACGCCCTGCTCCCAGTACGAGCAGCACGTGCGCGCCATCTGCGGGCTTCCGCTCTCGCCTCCGCGGATGTTCTCGCGCGCGATCATGACCAACGTGCTCGGAGACGGCCGCGGCGATCGGCTCGGCGGCGTCGCCGAGCTCTTGTCGGATCCCGCGATCGTGCTGCACGTGTACGGTAAGCGGCACGCAGTCGCGCGCCGAAAGATGGGGCACTTTACGACGATCGTCGACGGCCCTATCGACGACGCGGCACTGCTGCGGGCGCAGGCAGCGCGCGCAAAGCTCTTCTGGTCGTAGCGCGCGTTTGCGTCAGCGAAACGTGAGACTCGCCGGCTTTGGCGGTATGTCCGTATACGCCATGGGGCGGTCCCACCAGTCGTGCGCGCGCCACCGCAGCTCTTGCGGCGTGGGGGCGGGGGGAAGGGCTAAGCCGAGCGCGCGCTCGTAGGCGGCGCAGTAACGATCGACCATGCGCTCGATGGTGAACTCGGCCTCGACGCGCGCGCGGCACGCGCGCCGGTCGAGCGACGCGAGCTGCTGCGCGCGCGCCACCGCGTCCGAGACGTCGTCACAGAGAAAGCCGGTTACGCCGTCGACGACGATCTCCGGGATCGAACCCATGCGCGCGCCGAGCACGGGAGTTCCGCATGCCATCGCCTCGATCAGCGTGAGCCCGAAGCGTTCAGGCCGCGTCGTCATGTGCACGAGCGCTAGGGCGTTGCGCAAGAGCTCGTCGCGCGCCTCGCGCTCGACTGCGCCGAGGAATTGCACGCGGTCGCCGTCGATATGCGGTGCGACCATGGTGCGAAAATATGCCTCGTCCTGTTGGATGGCGGCGATCTTCAAGCGGACGCCGGCGCGCCGTGCGATCTCGATAGCGAGATGCGCGCCCTTTTCGGGGTGAAAGCGCCCGAGGAAGACGAGGTACTCGCCGGGCCGATCGTTGAAGGTGAACTGCGCCGGGTCGATCCCGTTGTAGGTGGTCGCGAGATACGAGAGGCCGGGATCGCGATCGGCGTCGCTGATCGAGCAGAAGAAGCTTCGGTGCGCGCATGCGTAGTACGCGGCGAGAATCTGCGGCGACGAGAAGCCGTGAATCGTGGTCACGAGCGGAGGCGTCTTCGTCGCGAGCGCGTACGTCATCGGTTTCCAGTCGAAATGATTGTGGATGAGATCGAACTCACCGGCGCGTTTGAAGAGCTCAGCGACGTGCAGCGCCGTGAAGACCCCGCCGTCGAGCGCCGGGTCTTGATTCAAGCCGACGGGAGCGACGGAGACGAGCTTGCCGGAGAAGCGCGAGTTCGCGGTCGCGAAGAGGGTGACGTCGTGGCCGCGGCGGCGCATGCCTTCAGCCGTGTTGTACGCGATCTGCTCCCAAGGGCCGTACCCCGGCGGAGGCGCCGGCCACGAAATTGCCGCGAGAACGGCTAGACGCACGCGCCCGCTTTGAACACGCGCTCGACCTCGCGTAACGCGCGGACGTCTTCGCCCACGTCGCGCGCGAGCAGCAGAAGATCCGCGGCCTCCCCGGGCGCGAGCACCGAGCGCTGCAACCCGACGAGCTCGGCCGCGACGGCGGTCGCCGCGTGCAACGCCTCCTGCGCCGACATGCCGAGCATCGCGTGCATCAGCTCCACCTCGTACGCGTAGTTGTCGTGATAGTTGTAGGGCGTTCCGGCATCGGAGCCGCCGGCGATCCGTACGCCCGCATCGTAGGCGCGCTTGATGTTGCGCAGCATCGCTTCGTTGACGGTCTTCGCTTTGTCGATCACGTACTGTGGCTGCGCGCCGTCCTCGAGATGCGCGAGAATGCAGGTCGGCGCGGTCAGCGTCGGGACGAGATACGCACGCTTCTGCTTGAAGAGCGAGATCGCTTCGTCGTCGAGCATGTGACCGTGCTCGATCGAGTCGATGCCCGCGCGCAGCGCGTTTTTGATGCCTTGCGTACCGATCGCGTGAGCCGCCACGCGCAACCCGTGGCGATGGGCTTCGTCGATTGCCGCTTCGAGCTCGTCCGGCGTGAGCTGCGCGTTGCCGGGAACGGCGCCTTTCGTCAGCACGCCGCCGGTCGCGATGAGCTTGATGCAGTCGGCGCCGGCCTTCATTTGCTCGCGTACCGCCTTGCGCGCATCCCACGGCGAGTCTACCGCCCGGCCGATGAACCAGCCGTGACCGCCGGTCATGCAGAGCACCGCACCGGCGGCGCGCATGCGCGGACCGGGAATGCGGCCCGCGTCGATCGCATCGCGTACGTCGGCGTCGATCGCGTGCGACGCGCCGACGCTGCGGACCGTCGTGATGCCCGCGCGCAGCGTCTTCGCCGCGAGCTCGACGGCGCGCAGCAAGCGCTGGTTCTGCGTCGTCGTCGCGAGCGCGACCGTAATGTCCGGCTCGCCGTTCATCTCCAAATGCACGTGCGCGTTCACTAGGCCCGGCGTCACGCAGGCCGCAGCATAATCCGGCGACCCGCCTTCCGCGGCGGCGCGAATCTCGGCGATTGTCGTGCCTTCGATGACGACGTCGACGTTGCGCTTGGGCGGGTCGAGCGTGCCGTCGTAGAGCACGCCCGCGCGAATGACGATCGCCACGCCGCTACCCGTTCGCCTCCAACGCCTGGAACGCTTTGCTCGTAAGCTCGTGACCGATGACGCCGCGAACGAAGCGGGAGGCGGCGCGCACGCGAGCGAGGTCGACGCCGGTCTCGATGCCCATGCCGGCGAGCATGTAGAGCACGTCCTCGGTCCCGACGTTGCCCGTTGCGCCGGGAGCGTACGGACAACCGCCGAGCCCGCCCGCAGAGGCGTCGAAGATCGTGATTCCGTGCTGCAGCGCCGCGTACACGTTTGCAAGCGCGGTTCCGCGCGTGTCGTGGAAGTGAAAGGCCAGGCGCTCGAGGGGAATCTCCCGGGCGAGCAGCGGCACGATTTCGTCGACTTGCGTCGGTACGCCGACGCCGATCGTATCGCCGACCGAGATCTCGTCGCAGCCGAGCTCCACGAGCTTCACGCAGACGTCGCGTACCATCCGCGGCGTCACGGCGTCGCCGAAAGGCGAGCCGAAGGCGGTCGAGACGTAACCGCGCACCCACGCGCCGTCTGTTTTAGCCCGCCGGACGACGTCGGCGAAGGTCGCGATCGACTCCTCGACCGTCATGTTGATGTTGCGCTTGGTGAAGGCTTGCGATGCAGCGGTGAAGACGGCAATCGCATCGGCACCGCACGCTTTCGCCCGTTCGTAGCCTTTGAGGTTCGGCACGAGCACCGGATAGCGTACGCCGGGAGCTTTGCGAATATGGGTGAAGACCCGTTCCGCGTCGGCAAGCTGTGGAATCGCTCGCGGGCTGACGAACGAGGTCGCTTCGATGACGCGCAGGCCGCTCTCGGAGAGCAAGTCGATGAAGGCGATCTTGTCGCTCGCTGCGACGACGCTCTTCTCGTTCTGCAATCCGTCGCGCGCGCCGACCTCGACGACGGTGACGTTCTTCGGTAACACGGTTGTCTTAGGCGTTCGCCGCCTGGAGCTCTTTTGCCCCGGTGAAGCGCAGAATCGCTCGCAGCGTGTACGGCCAGACGAGAGCGTTGACGAAGAGGCTCCTTAGGCCAGCTCGACGAGCGGCGTGCCGCCTGCGACGATCTGCCCTTCGCCGACCAGAACGGAACGAACCGTCGCCGCGAGCGAGGCCTCGATGCGGTGCTCCATCTTCATCGCTTCGAGCACGATCAGCAGCTGATGCGGCGCGACGTCCTCACCGGGCGCGACGGCAACGCGTACGACGCGTCCGGGCATAGGCGCGGTCACCGTGCCGTTCGCTTCGGCAGCGCCGCTCGAGCGCACGCTAGCATCGGGCGGCTGCGCGAAAGCGAATGCGTACTCTCGCCCGTCGACGCGTGTGAGGACGCCGCACGCGTCGAGCTCCGCGTGCCCCGTAACGCTCGCGTCACCGAGCGTTGCGGCGATCACGCCGTCGTGCCGCCGCACCTGCAGCAGCCCCTGGACGTCGCCGCTCACGCGCCAGGCATCGCGCTGCGCGGTGCGGCTCGCCGACGCGTAGAAGCGCTCGTCGCGCGCGGCAAGAACGATCGGGCACCCGATGCCGCCGATGCGCCACGGCAGCGCGTCCTCGACGAGCAGCTTTGCAACGGCGAGCACGAGCGCGTCCTTCGAAACCGGCGCGTGAGCGAAGCGCGACTCGTCGAGGCGTTGCGCGAGAAATGCGGTTCCGATCTCCCCCGAGCGAAAGGCCTCGTCGCGAACGATCCACGCGAGCAACGGAAGATTCGAGCGGATCCCGGCGATCCGGAAATCGTCGAGTGCGACCTCCATCTTCGCGATGGCGGAGGCGCGATCGCTCGCATGCACGATGAGTTTTGCGAGCATCGAATCGTAATCGAGACCGACCGTACTGCCCGCCGCGACGCCGCTGTCGACGCGCACGCCGGGGCCTTCCGGCGGCTGCCACGCGGAGATGCAGCCCGCCGACGGCAGCATCCCGTGCGCCGGATCCTCGGCGGTGACCCGCATCTCGACGGCCCAGCCGCGCGGCGCGACGTCCTCTTGGCGCAGCGTCAGGCGCTCGCCCGATGCGATGCGCAGCTGCCATTGCACGAGGTCGATGCCGTGCACGGCTTCGGTAACGGGATGCTCCACCTGCAGGCGCGCGTTCATCTCGAGGAAGTAGTACCCGCTCGCGTCGAGCATGAACTCTGCGGTGCCGGCGTTGACGTATCCGACGCTCGACGCGATGCGCACCGCTGCAGCACCCATCTCGGCGCGCAGTTGCGCCGACAACGCGACCGACGGCGCCTCCTCGACGATCTTCTGATGGCGCCGCTGAATCGAGCATTCGCGTTCGCCGAGATGCAACGTCGTGCCGAATGCATCGGCGAGGATTTGGAACTCGATATGCCGCGGGTTCTCGAGGTAGCGCTCGAGCAAGAGCGTGTCGTCGCCGAAGGCGCCGGCCGCTTCGCGCCTGGCAGATGCAAGCGCGTCGTCCAGCTCTCGAGGCGACGTCACGACGCGCATGCCGCGACCGCCGCCGCCGGCGCTCGCCTTGATCAAAAGGGGGAATCCCATCCGCGCCGCTTCCTCGCGAAGGCGCGCTGGCGACTGATCGCTCCCGTCGTAGCCGGGAAGCGTCGGAACGCCGGCCTCTCGCGCGCGCCGCTTCGCTTCGATCTTGCTCCCCATCGCGGCCATGGCGTCCGCGGGCGGCCCGACGAAGATCGCTCCGGCATCGTGCACCGCCGTGGCGAAGGACGGGTTCTCGGAGAGAAAGCCGTAGCCGGGATGGAGTGCGTCGGCGTTCATCGCCCGCGCTGCTTCGAGGATCGCCGCGATGTCGAGATACGATTGCGCGGCGGGCGCGGGGCCGATGCAGCGCGCGTCGTGGACGTACGCGAGGAAATAGGCGTCCGCGTCGGCTTGCGAGTAGATGCCGAGTGGGACGATTCCCATCTCGCGCGCGGCGCGAGCGATCCGCACGGCGATCTCGCCGCGGTTCGCGATGAGCAGACGCGAGATCATTCGACGAACGCTGCGGGGCGCCGCTCGAGGAACGCGCGCAAACCCTCTTGACCTTCCTCACTCGTGCGCTGCTTGGCGATCGCGCTCGACGTGAGGCCGCGCGACGCATCATACGAAGCGCCGAGAACGTCGGCGACGAGCGCCTTGATCGCGCGTACGGCCGTTGGAGCTGCGGTACGCAGCTCGTCGAGCACGCCGTCGACGGCGGCGTCGAGCGACGGCTCGGGAACGACCGCGTGCACGAGACCGATCTCCCGCGCGTGTGCGGCGTCGAAGCGCCTGCCCGTCACGAAGAGCGCGCGCGCGTGCGACGCCCCGATCTTCGCGAGCACGAAGGGAGAGATGACGGCCGGGATGATGCCGAGCTTCACCTCCGTGAAGCCGAACGTTGCATCGGCGCTCGCGATCGCGACGTCGCAGACGGCGACGAGCCCCGCGCCGCCGCCGAGCGCGGCGCCTTGGACGCGCGCGACCACCGGCCTCGCGCAGCGGTCGATGGATCGAAACATGTCGCTCATCGCTTCTGCGTCGGCGACGTTCTCGTCGTAGGAGAGGTCGAGCGCGGCGCGCATCCACCCTACGTCCGCGCCGCCGCAGAATACGGGCCCCTCTCCCGCGAGCACGACGGCGCGCACGTCCGCCCGCTCGGAGAGCTCGTCAAAGGTAGCGCGTAGTGCGGCGATCAGCTCCGCGTTGAATGCATTGCGCACCGCAGGACGCGCGAGCGCCACCGTCGCGATCCCGCGCTCCACCGCACACGTAAGAACCTCGGCCATCAGGAGTTTTTCGCTTCGGCCCCCTGTCCGTTTCCGCCTGGAATCGCGTATACTTGCGGCCATGAGCAGCCCGCGCTATCGGTACACGCGTACGATGCGCTTGAGCCACTGGATATGGGCCGTGGCATTTGCGGTGCTCGTCTCGAGCGGTTTGCAGATCTTCGATGCGGCGCCCTATCTGGACGCGTCGGACGCCTCGAGCCCCGCCCATCGCGTGCTCTCGATCGATTCGCCGGCCGACGGCGTCGGAACGACGACGATTTTTGGGCACGCGTTCACGACGACCGGCTGGCTCGGATGGACCGACGACGGCATGGGAGGAAAAGGCCCGCGCGCCTTTCCCGGCTGGATCACGATTCCGGCCTATCAAGACCTCGCCGACGGCCGGCGCTGGCATTTCTTCTTTGCGTGGGTTGCAGTGCTGTGCTGGCTCGCGTGGCTCGCGTCGAGCGCCGTCAAAGGCAATTTGCGCAAGATGCTGCTCACCCGCAGCGATCTGAGCAAGCTGTGGCCGATGCAGGCGTACTACTTGCGCTTGCGCAAGACGCCGCCCCCGTACGACGAGTACAACCCGCTGCAGAAAGCCGCGTACACGGTCGTCGCATTCGTCATCGCGCCGCTCGTCGTGCTGACCGGTCTCGCGCTCTCACCGGGAATCGACGCGATTGCGCAGCCGCTGACCGTGGTCTTCGGCGGACGGCAGTTCGCTCGTCTCTGGCACTTCGCGGGCATGCTCGCCCTCATCGCCTTCTTCGGCATTCACGTCTTTCAAGTGGCAACGCAGGGCGTGGTCAACCAGATGCGTTCGATGATCACCGGGTGGTTCGTGGAAAAGGAGGCTCCGTCAGCGTGAAACGTCAGATCTTCATTGCGACGTCGGTTTCGGCGGCGCTCGCGGGCTGTTCGCCGATAGGAACGGCACTCAATAACTCGAACGGCGTTCGCAACGTGCTGAGCGTTGCCGAAAGGCTCGATTACGCGCTTGCCAGCGGCGGCATGGCGCGAGAGTATCCAGAGTCGGCCGTCGCGCCGGTCTTCCGCATCAATGGCTTTGCGACGCCGAACGACGCCCGGTACGAAGCGCTGCTCGCGTCGCACTTTCGCACCTATCGCCTCGTCGTCGACGGCGCCGTCGAACGGCCGCTCTCGCTCTCGCTCGGCGATCTCGAGCGGTACCGGCAGACGACGCAGATCACCCGGCATGACTGCGTCGAAGGGTGGAGCGTGATCGGAAAATGGAGCGGCGTCCGGCTCGGCGCGGTGATCGATGCGGCGCGTCCGACGCCCGCGGCGCGCTACGCCGTATTCCACTGCATGGACCGCGACGATTCGGGGGTCCCGTACTACGAGAGCCTCGATCTCGTGCAGGCACACCATCCGCAGACGCTGCTCGCGTTGCGGCTCGACGACGCGGCGCTCGATCCCGATCACGGGGCGCCCGTGCGGCTACGCGTTGCTACGCAGTTGGGTTACAAGAGCGCAAAATGGGTCAATCGAATCTCACTCGTCGGCGGATTCTCGCGAATCGCCGGCGGTCACGGTGGCTATTGGGAGGATCAAGGATACGAATGGTACGCAGGAATTTAAGCGTCGCCGCCGCGCTCGCCGTTGCGCTGCTGCTCCCCGCGGCGGCCGCGGAGCCGCCACACTACACGTTCTCGCCGCGGCCGCCGGGCCAAATCGTTCAGTCGGCGCTCTTCTATCCCGCGGGCGAAGGGATGCAGAGCCAGTGGCGCGCCGTCGCGAGCCGCGTCCATCTCGGCGGCTCGGCATATCAATGGTATCTCTCGGTCTACGCGATCAACTTCGATACCGCTACCTACAAACTGCAGTATCGGTCGCCGGGCAACGGCCCTTTGCTCTCGCGCGTCACGCGCGCTCAAGGCGGTCTTTGGCTTCCGCTGCAGTCGCTGCACATCGTGGGAGCGGGCGAGCTCGTGCGCGCCGGCGTGCAGAATCTCGTCGTGCAGAGCCACGAGTCCTCTGCCGATTGCGGAGGTGCGAGCGTCGCGGTCTTCACGTACGATTGGACGGCGCAGCATTTTCGCCCGGTCGCGGTCGTGACGAACGGCTGCGCGCTCGCGGCTTCACTCGTGCACGGCTCGACGGGCGACGCGATACGGCTGATCGGCCCGTACTACTCGGCCACGGCGCCGCTGTGCTGCCCGACGAAAGAACGGGCCGTCGCGTATCTGCGCTACGCGCACGGCAAATGGACCGAGTCGCCGTCGTATTTTGCGCTGAAGGTTCCCTAGCGAGCCTCTAGACGCGGCAGTTGCGGCACGAGCCGCTCAGCGTGATGATCGCCGCGTCGATTGTCACGCCCGTTCGCGCGGCGAGCGCGTCGACCGTTCTCGCCGGGAGCACGAACGGCACGTCCTCGACCTTCCCGCATCGCTCGCAGCGAAAGTGTGCGTGCGGCTCGCCCTTGAGCTCGTAAACGGCGCTGTCCGTTCCCGGTAGCTCGATCTCGTCGATGCACCCGAGATCGCGCAACCGCTGAATGCCGCGGTAGACCGTGGTGAAGCCTATTCTCGGGCGCCTACGCTTCGCGTGCGCAAACACGTCGTTCATCGTGAAGTGAACGCCCTGGCCGGCGCCGCGGATGATGTCGTAGACGAGTCTGTAGTTCTTCGGAAGGCGAGCCGGCTCGCCGGACGTGGTCATCGCGCTGCGTAGTATAGCACAGCTCCTACATCCTGAAAACGCCGAATCTCGTAGGCGTCACGGGCGCCTGACTGGCCGCGTCCAGGCCTAGCGCGATGACGCGCCGCGTGTCGAGCGGGTCGATGATGCCGTCGTCCCACAGGCGCGCGGTCGAGTAGTACGGGCTTCCTTCGCGCTCGTACTTTTCGAGAATCGGCGCTTCGAACGCGGCTTTTTTCTCCGGCGTCATCTCGCCTTTGACGGTCGAGAGCACGCTTGCAGCTTGTTGACCGCCCATGACGCTGATGCGCGCGTTCGGCCACATCCAGAGCTGACGCGGCGAGTAAGCGCGGCCGCACATGCCGTAGTTTCCGGCACCGAAGCTTCCGCCGACGATCACGGTGAACTTCGGCACGCCGGCGCACGCGACGGCCGTGACGAGTTTCGCGCCGTCCTTGGCGATGCCGCGATTCTCGTACTCTTTGCCGACCATGAAGCCCGTGATGTTTTGGAGGAAGAGCAGCGGCGTTCCGCGCTGCGTGCACAGCTCGATGAAGTGCGCGCCTTTGAGAGCGCTCTCGCTGAAGAGGATTCCGTTGTTTGCGAGGATTCCGATCGGGTGACCCTCGATGCGCGCGAATCCGCAGACGAGCGTCGCGCCGTAGCGTTCTTTGAACTCGTGGAACCGCGATGCGTCCACGATGCGCGCGATGACCTCGCGAACGTCGTAGCCGTGCCGGGGGTCGCTCGGAACGATGCCGTAGAGGTCGCGGGGATCGGCATTCGGCGGCTCCGCTGCGACGCGTTCCCACGGCGCGGGACGGTCGGGACGCAGATCGCGCACGATGCCCCGCACGAGCGCGAGGGCGTGCGCGTCGTCGTCGGCCAAATAATCGGCGACGCCGGACAGACGCGTGTGCACGTCGCCGCCGCCGAGCTCTTCGGCAGTCACTTCTTCGCCGGTCGCCGCCTTCACGAGCGGCGGCCCGCCGAGAAAGATCGTGCCCGTGCCCTTCACGATGACCGTCTCATCGCTCATCGCCGGCACGTAGGCGCCGCCGGCCGTGCACGATCCCATGACGGCTGAAATCTGCGCGATGCCCTTGGACGACATCTGTGCCTGGTTGTAAAAGATGCGCCCGAAATGATCGCGATCGGGGAAAACCTCGGCCTGAAGCGGCAAGAATGCGCCGCCGGAGTCGACGAGATAGATGCACGGGAGTGCGTTCTGCTCCGCGATCTCCTGCGCGCGCAGATGCTTCTTGACCGTCATCGGGTAGTACGTGCCGCCTTTGACGGTGGCATCGTTGGCGACGATGACGCAGCGCTTCGATTCGACCACGCCGATGCCGGCGATCATCCCTGCCGCAGGCGAGTCGCCGTCGTACATGCCGTCTGCCGCAAGCGCGCCGATTTCGAGAAAATCCGATCCCGGATCGACGAGCCGGTCGACGCGTTCTCGCGCGGTGAGCTTGCCGCGCGAGCGGTGCCGTTGCGTTGCGTCGGGTCCGCCGCCGTCGCGCGCTTTCTGCAGATGCTCTCGCAGCTGCTCGACCAGCGCTTCCATTCGAGCGGCGTTGCGCTTTGGGTCCATCGAGCGAGCGCGTTCCAATGAAGCAATCGTTAGACCTTCCACCGAGATACTCGCGCTTTGGCGGTCCACGCGCTAGACTACGCCTATGATCGCAACGAGGGCGCAAACCTCGCACCTCGACGTCGCCGGCGTCCTGCGTCCGTCAGGCTCCCTCGACGTCGCCCGCGCGTTACGACCGTACGACGGCGTCCTGGATGCGCGCCGCGCGGCGCACCTTTTGCGGCGAGCCGGCTTCGGCGCAACGCCCGACGAGCTCCGCAGCTTTACCGGCATGGCGGCCGGCGACGCGGTCGAGCGCCTCGTCCGCTTTCCCTCGACGAACGCCTTGCCCGCGCCGGAGAACGTCTACGATCCCTCCACGCTACTCTCGCAGTACGGCCCAAGGGGGCTGCGCGATCTATCCCGCGACGCGCGGCGACAGCTCTTCAAGCAGGTGCGGCGGCAGGAAGTGCGATCGATCCTCTCGTTGCAGCTGTGGTGGCTCAACCGCATGCTCGCGACGCCGGCGCCGCTGCAGGAGAAGATGGCGCTCTTCTTTCACGGGCATTTCACGACCGCGGCGATTCAAAAGGGCGTCTCGCCGGCCATGGCCTACGGCCAGAACGAGCTCTTCCGGCGGTATGCGCTGGGAAATCTCCGCGAGCTGACGCGCGCGGTCTCGAAAGACCCGGCGATGCTCCTCTACTTGGACAACGCGTTGAACGTCGCGTCGCATCCGAACGAGAACTACGCGCGCGAGCTGATGGAGCTCTTCACGCTCGGCGTCGACCACTACACCGAGGACGACGTGCGCGAGGCGGCGCGCGCGTGGACGGGATGGCGCGTGATTCGGATCACCGGCCAATCGTTCTTTGCGCCGCGGCTCCACGATGACGGCACGAAGACGTTCCTCGGCCGGCGGGGAAACTTCGACGGCGACGACGTCGTGAACGTCATCTTTGCGAAGCCGCAATGCGCGCGCTTCTTTGCCGCCTCTCTACTCGGTCTTTTCGTCTACGACAATCCCGAGCCGGAGCTCGTCGACGGCGTCGCCGAAGCGCTGCAGCGCCACGACTACGAGCTGGCGCCGGTCGTGTCGGCGCTGCTGCGCAGCAACGTGTTCTACTCGCAGCGCGCGTACCGCGCGCTCGTGAAAGGGCCGGCCGAGTTCGTCGTCGGCACCTACAAGGCGCTGGGCGTTCCGACGATCGGTCGCAGCGCGCTTCCGGCGATGCGCGCGATGGGTCAGATACTCTTCTATCCGCCGAACGTCGCCGGCTGGCCGGGAGGCGAGAACTGGCTGACGAGCCAGATGATGATCGCACGGCAGAACTTCCTCGCAGGACTCGTCAACGCGCAAATCATGGGGGCATCCTCGTGGTTGAACGGCATTCCGATGGACCCGGCGCGCGCGACGCACGCGCTCGTCGACGCGCTGCTGCAAGACGACGCGTCACCCGCGTCCTACGCGCAGCTCAAAGGATATCTCATGGGCGAAGGAACCTCTGCGCTCGCCATGCTGGGTGTCGAAAACTTTCCAGAGCGCATTCACGGAGCGGCATACCTGACGATGGCCATGCCCGCGTTCCAGCTCCGATGAAAAGAGGGCGATTCGTCGCCGGCGCGCTCTCCGGCATCACGGTCGTGGCCAACGCGGACCACATCTTCGCGCGCGCGCTCGCGGCGGCGCCCCTCCCCGGCCTGCCGGGAGCGCAGAATCGTTGCTTGGTCCTCATCAACTTGCAGGGCGGGAACGACGGCCTGAACTGCGTCGTGCCCCACGGCGACGCGGATTACTACCGCGTTCGGCCCTCGCTTGCGATTGCGCGAAGCGACGTTCTGGCAATCGATGCGCAGCTGGGACTCAACCCGAAGATGACGTCGTTCAAGGCGCTGTACGACAAGGGCATGGTGGCGATCGTGCAGGGCGTCGGGTATCCGAATCCCGATCATTCGCATTTCCGCTCCACCGAGATCTGGCAGACGGCAGCGCCCGACCGGTACGAGCATACGGGCTGGCTCGGGCGCTATCTCGACGAAGCCGGCCTTCCGCAGGCCAATCTCTTCAACGGCATCTCACTCGCGCAGATTCTTCCGGAAGTCATGGTCGGAACGAAGGTCGACGTTCCGGCGATTGCGAGCGAAGCCGCATACGGCTTACGCGTCGATCGGAACCCGATGGAGCGCAGGGCCTTCACGGCGTTGGTGCGTGACGAGCGCCTCCCGTTCTCTTCACCGTATCTCGCTCACGTCATGGAGATCGAAGATCGCTCGCAGCGCGGTTCCGAAGAACTGCCGCGTTTGATCGCCGGCTACACGACGAGCGCGGCGTATCCGGCGACGCCGCTCGGGCGAAGCCTGGCGCTTGCGGCGCAGATCGTCGGAAGCAACATCGGCACGAAGGTCATCTACGTGCAGCACGGCTCGTTCGACACGCACGTCAATCAAATCGCCGTACAGAATCGCCTCCTCGGCGAGTTCTCGGATGCGCTCAAGGCATTCTACGACGATCTTGCTGCACACGGAAACGACCGGCGCGTGCTGACGATGACCTTTAGCGAGTTCGGTCGGCGCATCGAAGAGAACGGAAGCCGCGGAACCGACCACGGTGAGGCCTCGCCCCTCTTCCTCGTCGGGGGAGGCACGAAGGGCGGTATCTACGGCGATGCTCCGAGCCTCGCGGCGACGAACATGGGCAATGTGCGCTTCACGACCGATTTCCGCAACGTGTATGCGACCGTGCTCGAACGCTGGCTCGGTCGTCCGTCGGCACCCGTGCTCAACGGCACGTTCGAGCAGCTCGCCCTGCTTTGAGCGGGCGGCGCTCGTGAGCTCGATTCTCTTCCTGGGGAGCGGCGGTGCCCGCTTCGTCGTCGCGCGGCAGCTGCGCGCGTCGGGCGGCATGTGGATGCGCTTCGGCCAGACGCAGCTCCACGTCGACCCCGGACCGGGTGCGCTCGTGCGTGCGCTGACGCACGTGCCGCCGTGCAACCCGCGCGAACTCGACGGGATTCTCCTTTCGCACAAGCACCTTGACCATTCGGGCGACGTGAACGTCATGATCGAGGCGATGACCGCGGGCGGCCATCGCAAGCGTGGGGCCGTTCTCGCGCCGCGCGACGCACTCGAGGGCGAACCGGTCGTTCTCCCGTACGCGCAGGAGTTCGTCGAACGCGTCGTGGCCCTGGACGCAGACGCGGGCCCCTATCGCGTCGGCGCCGTCGAGGTCTTCACGTCGATCGCGCACGTGCACGCCGCGCAGACATACGGATTTCACTTCGCGTACGAAGGATTGCGCGTCGCCTATCTGCCGTGTGGACGTTTCTTCGAAGGACTCGCCGAAGATTACGCGCGTCGCCGTCCGGACGTCTTGGTCATCAACGTCCTGCGCTTTCGAGACGGCATGGACGTGGATCATCTGGCGTGGGACGACGCGCAGCGCATCGTCGAGACCGTACAGCCCAAGGTCGTGGTCTTTGCGCACTTTGGAACGAAGATGCTCGAA
Source organism: Candidatus Dormiibacterota bacterium (assembly GCA_035532035.1). Classification (NCBI taxonomy): domain Bacteria; kingdom Bacillati; phylum Candidatus Dormiibacterota; species Candidatus Dormiibacterota bacterium. The sequence continues at coordinate 22,261 of DATKRS010000026.1, read as the reverse complement.
CGCGATCCCGCGGTGCTCGCGCAGGAGGTGGAAGATCGCCTCGGGCTGCGCGCTATCGCGGCGGACGACGGGATGATCGTCGACCTCGAGGTCGAGACCGAGGCGGCGACCCTCTAAAGGAAGCTATCGGCGCGAAGCGTGCGAAGCCTAGGCGCGCGAGGATCCGCCTGTGCTCTGCAAGCCTACCGTGGTAGAGAGCGACGAGACCCGGTGCCTGAGCGCTGACGAACGCGCCCCCTCCACCGAGGTTGACCACGACGCTTCCGCCGCGCCGGCGCACCGTTGCTTGAGGCCCGAAACCAAGCATGACGTCGCCGTTCGCACTATGGCCGCTGAGCGTGAGGCCGCTGCCGACGACGCCGATGGCCACCGCGCCTTCGCCGGTCGAGAAGTACGCCGGTCCCTCCGCGAACGCTCCGTCGTCGTACAGAATAGCGCCGTGAATCGCGGTTACGTCAATCTGCCGCGAACGGCACGCTTCGAAAAGGAGATTGCCGTTCGCCGTCCGCGCGCGCAGGCGGTCGAAGGAAGAGTCGACGGCGATAATGCGGCCGGCGACGACTTGCGCGTACGCCGTCCCGCGAAAACCGACGAACCGCATCGCGCCTCGCCGAACGTGAGCGACGAGAACGCCGTGATACCCGCGCACCGTTATCGTGCCGGCGATCACGCGGGCGATGACGAGCGCCGCCCGCGACGGGACGGTGATCGTCGTATCTCCGAATCCTTGCATGGAGACGGCATCGTGCGGACCTGGCGCAAATGCAGGCAGCATGAACGTTTCAGCCGGAAGAAACGCGGGACCGCGCGGCGTGGAGACCGTGACGGCCCACGAGTTGATCTCCGAGGGGATCCGCGGTGCCGTTTGGCGCGTGTCGAAGCGCTTCCAGTCGACGCGCTTGTCCGTGACGACGCGAATCTCGGAACGGTTCCACGTCGTGATCGTGAGGTTGCCGTTTGCAAGCATGACGTTGACGACGGGGCTCGCGCTCACCGCAATCTCGTCGGCGCGCGCAATTGCCGGCGGCGAGAAGCAGAAGAGGCCTGCAAGCAACGCCAGGAGTGGGATCGTAACGCGGAAGAGACTGCCGCCGCTCGCGCTGCGCTGCGCGTCGACGTTCCCGTCGTGGGCGCGCGCGATCGAACGTACGATCGCGAGGCCCAAGCCGGTGCCGGGGACGCTACGCGAACGGGAGCGGTCCGCCCGGTAGAAACGCTCGAATATGCGTGGCAGATCGCGCTCGCCGATCCCCGGCCCGGTGTCGCGAACCTCGAGCCAACCCGTGCCGTCCTCGGCGCCGACGAGAACGTCGACGCCGCCCGCGTCCGTGAACTTGATCGCGTTGTCGACGAGGTTCCCGATCATCTGGCGAATCAAATGCGGCTCCGCGAACACGATGGCGGAGTCGCTCTTCGGCACGAACGTGAGCGTCAGGCCCTTCTCGCGAGCGCGCGGCGCGGCGTGTCGCACGACCTCCCTCGCCTCTTCGATCAACGAGACCGGCTCTTTGGGAATATCGTCGCCGCGATCCGCCTTCGCGAGCGTGAGCATGCCGTTGACCATCTCGCCGAGAGACGAGCTCTCGTGCGCGATCGTCTCCAGGCTCTCCCGGCGCACGCCTTCGTTGCGCTCCGCCCAGCGCAACAGCATCTGCGCGTTGGCGTTGATCGAGGTGAGCGGCGTCTTGAGCTCGTGCGATGCATCGGAGATGAACTGCCGCTCGCGTGAGAAGGAGGCTTCGAGGCGCGCGAGGAGATCGTCGAACGACTCCGCGAGCGCGCCGATTTCGTCCCGTCGAGGCCAGTTGAGGCGGCGTCCGAGTCGCTCGAAGCCGATCTCGCGCATCGCGCGCGAGAGCTCGTTGATCGGGTTGATCGCCTGCGATGCGAGAACGAGTGAGAGCGCGACGACCGCCGCGATCGCCGCGGCGAGAACGAGCACGACCGTTCGGCGCGCTTCGTCGATCGCGTGCGAGACCGTCGCAAGCGACTGCGCGACTTGCACCACGACGTTGGTCGTGCCGCCGACGCGCACGAAGTGCGCGGCGACGATGGCGGGCTGACCGCGTACCTGAGCATCGCGGAAGGCGACCGGGTGCGCGGCGTCGACAGGCGCGGGCGGTATGCGCCCCGCACCCAGATTCGGCGTTTTCACCATCGGGTAGCCGGCCGGGGTGTCGATCTCGATCGCCGACTCGGGCGAGGTCCAATAGACGAGGTTGTCGCTGTTGAGAAGCACCTGCAGCGGCGTCGTGTTGGAGGCGACGTCCTGCAGGCCGAGCGGTGCGCCAACCGGGTTTGCGACGGCCAAGACCTCGTCCATCGTCGCATTCGCGCGCTCGCGCGCTTGTGCGTAGATGATGCTGCCGAAGCGCCAGACGAGAACGCCGCTCGTCGTAGCGAGCACGACCACGAGAAGCGTCGCGTACCACGCGGCGATCTTCCAGCGAAGGCTATCGGAACGGACGTTCAAGGTTCCTTAATCTTTGATCGTGTAACCGACGCCGCGCACGGTCGTGATGAGCTTGTCGTCGTAGTCGTCGTCGATCTTCCCGCGGAGATAGCGAATGTAGACGTCGATGAGATTCGAGTCGCCGAGGAAGTCGCTGCCCCAGACGCCGTTGAACAACTCGTCTCGCGTATGGACTTTGTTGCGGTGCAGCAGCAGGTACTCGAGCAGCGCGTACTCTTTGGCGGTCAGCGCGATCGGACGGCCGGCGCGTGAGACCTCATGGCGATCGCGATCCATCACCATGTCGCGGTACTCGATGACGTTTGACTGCGGGTCGCGCTCGCGCAGCCTGGCGCGTACGCGCGCGAGCAGTTCTTCGGTAGAAAAGGGCTTGGTAAGATAGTCATCCGCTCCGAGATCGAGGCCGGCGACGCGATCCGGCACGGTGTCGCGCGCGGTGAGCATGATGATCGGAACGCGGCTCTTCGCGCGCAAGCGCTTACACAGCTCGAAGCCGTCCATACGGGGAAGCATGAGATCGAGGATGACGAGATCCGGCTCTTTGAGCGCCTTCTCCAGACCGCTGAGCCCGTCGGCGGCCATCTCGACGCGATACCCCTCGTGCTCGAGCTCGAGCTGCAGCACGCGACCGATCGCCGGATCGTCCTCGACGACCAGCACCGTCCGGGCCTGTCCGTTGTCCATGCCGTTTGTTACGGCTCGAAGTGCCCCTTTGCCCGCCGGGAGGCCGCGTACGCCGGTTGGGATATCGTGAAAAGCTCGAGCCATGTGGCGATCGCGATGCCCGTGCCGGCCCAGGCGAGCAGCTTAAGATTCGAGAGCGTAGCCGCTACGGTGTCGGCGATCTGCGGAGCCATGAGGACGGCGACCCACACGAGCGCGGCGATGACGCTCGCTGCGGTGACGACCTCTGCGAGGGAGAAGAGCGGCGCCGGCCGATACACGGTCCCGGCGAGAATCGCGGCATGCAGACCAGGCGGCGCCTCCTCGAGCGGCAGTGCCGCGAGCGCGCGATCGATCGCGTCGTCGTCAAGCTTCATTCACGGAGACCTTTCCAGCAGGCGTCGAAGATGTTCTTTTGCGCGAAAGAGATGCGTCTTGACCGTACCCAACGGAAGCCCGAGCACCGCAGCGATCTCTTCGTATTGCCGCCCCTGCAGATGATAGAGCGTGATCGCGACGCGATACTTCTCGGGCAGCAACTCGATTGCGTCGCGCAGCCGCTGCGCCTCGTCGAGCGCGATGACGGTTGGCTCGGGTCCGGGGCTCGGGTCCGCGCTTTCAGGCAGCTCTTCGCCGCTGAAGCGCTTGCGCCGGCTCAGGCGATCGCAGCAGGCATGGTAGGCGATCGAGTACATCCACGTAGAGAACTTGGCTCCGATCCGAAACGTGCGCAGCGAGCGATAGGCCTTGAAGAATGCCTCCTGTGCGACATCGCGCGCTTCCTCAGCGTCTCGCAGCGTGCGGAACGCGAGGTGGTAGACCGGCCGCTCGTATCGGCGGACCAGCGTCGCAAAGGCCTCGGAATCGCCACGTAAGACCGCAGAGACCAGAGCCCCGTCCTCCAGCTCGGCGCTCAACGCGGCATCCGCGCGCTGCGCAAGTGCCGCCACGTCCTCAATACCCTCTCCTCCCCTCCGGTGTTTCGAGGGCGGGCCGAAACATCCCGAGGGAAGAGAGGTACTCCAAACGGAGGCACGCTGCTAGAACGCTATGGATTCAGACTCCACCATCGCCCTCGTCGCCGTCGTATGCGTCATCGCCCTGCCGATCGTCGCCGTGATTCTGTTCCGGGTCTTCTCGCACCGCGAGCGGATGGAGATGATCCGCCACGGCTACGTTCCGCCCGTTCAGTACGACGGCAACCTCCAGCTCCGGCGCGGCATCTCCGTCACCTTCATCGGGATCGCTCTCACGATCGGGCTCGCATTCATCGGCTATAACGGCGACGGCTTCGGCGGTCGCTTCGTTTTGGGACCCTGGCTGTTGGGTGGAATCATCCCGACCTTCGTTGGGATCGCACAGATCGTGGGCTCCCTCGTTGCGGGCGGGCGTCCGGCGAGCGGCCGCTCGGGGACGCCTTTTGGCCCTTATGGCATGGAGCGCCGCGATCCGTCTCCATACGAGCCCCACGAAAGCGAAAGCCCGAAAAGGCCGCCGGTATAAACCGACGGCCTTTTTGGTCGATGCCGAGGAGGATGAAGACGTAGTCTACTTAGCGGTATGAAACGAGGGCGATCGCCCAGCCTGCTGAGGTACGCGTGCGCACGAGATATCCATCCGAAGTGCGATCGTACACTTGGTAGCCTGCGCGGAGCGCGTCGGCGAGTGATTTGAATACGGTGATGCCTGCCACGTTCCGTCCCTCCTTTCAACTGCCTATACCGTATAACGGCGCGTTCCGCAAGAGAGTTCAGGGCATCTTCACGGATATTTGTGAAAATTTGGCGAAGCTTGCGCGCGTGCAAACGGCTCAATCGCTCGCTCGGGTTGTCGATGCGAGGGTGGTCGCTCGCAGGGAGCCGGCGGCCGGCGTGGTCGTGCTCGACGTTCGAGCGCCCGCTATCGCGGCTGCGGCGGGGCCAGGTCAGTTCGTCATGGCGGTGCCGCCGAGCGCCGGCGACACGTCCGTTGCACTCGGCGTCTACGACGTCGCTGAGGATTGCCTGAGCCTGCTCTTCGTCGTGGTCGGCGATCGCACGCGCCGGCTCGCAGCCCTTCATCCCGGGGAAATGCTCTCGCTCTTCGGACCGCTCGGCAACGGCTTCGACCTCGGCGCCGGCGCGAACGACGTCGCGATCGTTGCCGGCGGCGTGGGCATCGCGTCGGTACTGCTCGCTGCGCGCGCGTTGCTGCGACGCGGATCGCGCGTCCGTCTCTTCTATGGCGCGGCAACCGCCGCGAGACTCGTCGACCGGGAGCGATTCGCCGCAGCGGGCTGTGAGGTCGTCGTCGCGACGGACGACGGAAGCGAAGGCACGGAAGGATTCGTTACCGATGCGCTCGCGCGCGCCGCGCCCGCGGACCTCATCCTCGCCTGCGGTCCGACGGCGATGCTTCACGCGACGGCGCACGCCGCGCACGCGATGCGCGTGCCGGCGCAGCTCTCGCTCGAGGAGACGTTCGGGTGCGGCGTGGGAGCGTGCTGGGGCTGCGTGGTACCTGTCGCGAGTGAGAACGGGGTCGCATATGCGCGCGTCTGCCGCGAAGGCCCGGTCTTTCTCGCCGAGGAGTTGCGATGGTAGCGCGCGGAGTCGATCTCGGCGTCGACGTCGGCGGTCTTCGCTTGGAGTACCCGACGCTGATGGGCAGCGGCTGTTACGGGTCGGGAGAAGAGTTTTCGTCGCTCGTCGATCTGTCGCGCATCGGTGCGATCGTTCTCAAGAGCGTCACGCGCAAGCCGCGCCTGGGCAATCCAATGCCGCGGCTCGTCCACACGCCGGCGGGACTGCTCAATGCCATCGGATTGCAGAACCCCGGCATCGACTGGTATCTCGAACGCGAGATACCGAAGCTCGCAGGACGCCCGTGCCCGGTCGTCGGCAGCGTTGCCGGCTTTTCGATCGACGAGTACGCTGAGGTCTGCGAGCGCCTCGCGGCGCGGCCGGAGATCGCCGCAATCGAGCTCAACATCTCGTGCCCAAACGTGGCGAGCGAGGGAGAGACCTTCGCGTGCGATCCCGATCTCACGGCGAGCGTGGTCGGGGCGGCGCGCTCGGTCACGCGCAAGCCGCTCATCGTGAAGCTCTCGCCGAACGTCACCGATATCGCCGCGATCGCGCGCCGGGCCGAGTCCGCTGGAGCCGACGCGCTTGCGGTCATCAACACCGTGCGCGCGATGGCGATCGACGTCGATACCTGGCGGCCGCGTCTCGGGAACGTCGCGGGCGGGCTTTCGGGCGCGGCGATACGCCCGATCGCGGTCCTTGCGGTATATGAGGTCGCGCGAGCGGTGCGGATTCCCATTGTCGGTCAAGGCGGGATCGAGTCCGTGACCGACGCCCTCGAGTTCATTCTCGCCGGCGCCGGCGCCGTCGGCATCGGCACGGCGAACTTTACCGATCCGCGCGTTCCCGAGCGCATCGCCGACGGACTCGCCGAGTACCTCTCGCTGCACGGCTTGCACAGTCTCGGCGAGATCGTCGGGCGCGCAAATCGCGGCTTCGAGAGTGCGGAGCAGTTCGAAGGGGATGCGGGATGAGCCGTCTCGTCGTCGCGCTGGACGCACCCGTACCGGAGGAAGCAGAACGCGTCGTCGACGAGCTCTACGACTTCGACGTGATCTTCAAGATCGGGCTCGAGCCGCTGCTCGGCTATGCCGATCGCATCTTCGGGTACTGTGAGGCACGTGACGTCCGATACTGCGTCGATGCGAAGCTGCACGATATTCCGCGGACCGTCGGCGCCGCAGCGCGTCAGCTCGTCGCCCCGGCAATGCGCATGCTGACGGTGCACGCGCTCGGCGGGGTGGAGATGATGCGCGCAGCGGTCGACGGCGTGCGCGAGAGGGCCCAAACGCTCGGCATCCGGGCCCCGCGCGTCTTCGCCGTCACGCTGCTCACGTCGATCGCCGACGACGGCATCGCCGATCTCGGCCTCTCGGGAGGCCCCGCGGAGAACGTCATGCGCCTCGCGTCGCTCGCGCGGGACGCCGGATGCGCGGGCGTGGTCTGCAGCCCGCGTGAAGTGCGCGAAGTCAAGGCCGTCTTCGGCGACGATCTCTTGACCCTCGTTCCCGGCGTGCGCCCCGCCGGAAGCGCGTCGCGCGATCAGCAGCGCGTCGGTACGCCGGGCGAGACCGCGGCAGCGGGCGCGGATTACATCGTCGTAGGAAGACCGATTCTCGAAGCGCCCGACAGGCGCGCCGCCGCTGCCGCGATCCTGGACGAGATCGCGCCGTACGACCGATGACGGCCCCGTTCGATCTCGCCGAGGCGCTCGAGCGAAAAGGCGCGCTACTGGAAGGGCATTTCCTTCTCAGCTCGGGGCGGCACAGCGATCGTTTCATTCAGAAGTTTCGCATTCTCGAGGACCCGTCTCTCGTCGAGCCGATCGCGCGCTCGATCGCCGATGCCTTCGTCGCCGAGCGACCTACGGTCGTCGTGAGTGCCGCCGTCGGCGGCATCGTGCTCGGATACGAAACTGCACGCGCCCTCGGAGCGCGCGCCGTTTTCGTGGAGAAGGAACGCGGCGTTCCCGTTCTGCGTCGCGGTTTCAGCCTCGAGCCTCACGACCGCGCGCTCATCGTCGAAGACGTCATGACTACCGGCGGCTCGGTGCGTGAAGTGCTCGACGTCGTGCGCGGTCGTGGATGCGAGGTTCTCGGCGTCGCGGCGATCGTCCGTCGCGGCGACGTGCAGCTGGGCGTGCGAACGCTGGCGTTGCTCGACTTGCCGTTGCGCTCGTACGATCCTGACGAATGCCCGCTGTGCGCTGCGAAGGAGCCGCTGGCGGATCCGGGATCGCGCCGTGCTTGACGCCTATCAGCGCGCCGCTTCGGTCGAGGAGGTGCGGCTCCGCTACGGCGGCAGCGGCCGCATAATCAAGCTCGCTTCGAACGAGAACCCTTTGGGAACGTCGCCGAAGGCGCTTGCGGCAGCGCGCGGCGTGGAGAACCTGCACCTCTACGGCGACGACGCGTTCCTCGCGCTCAAGGAACGCTTTGCGGCGCTGCGCGGTCTCGCTGCGGAGAACGTCGTTTTCGGGCACGGGAGCAACGAGATCGTGAAGCTCGTCGCGGAGACGTTTCTGCAGGCGGGCGACGAGGCCGTAATCGCCGTGCCGAGCTTCGCGCTCTATCGCTTGGCCGTTGCCGTGCGCAACGCGCGCGCCGTCGAGGTGCCGCTGCGCGACGGCGTGACTGACCTGGATGCGATGCGCGAAGCGATCTCGCCGCGCACGAAACTGATCTTCGTCTGCGAGCCCAACAATCCAACCGGCACGGTCGTCGATCCACTCGCGTGGAGCGCGTTCGTCGAGGCTCTTCCCGCGCACGTCGTACTCGTCGTCGATCAGGCATATCGCGAGTACGCATCTGCGGCGTCCGTCGATGCGATCGTGCACGTTACGGCGCGTCCGCGAACGCTCGTGCTGCGGACGCTGTCGAAGATCTACGGCCTCGCCGCGGTGCGATTCGGATACGGCTTCGCCGACGCGGAGACGATCGCCGTGATGGAGCGCGTGCGCTTGCCCTTCAACGTCTCGGCGCCGGCGCTTGCCGCCGCCGCTGCGGCACTGGACGACGACGAATTCGTGCGACGCAGCATCGAAAACAACGAAGCGGGGAAGGCACAGCTCTTTCCCGCGCTCGCGGCGCTCGAGCTCGACGCGTACCCCACGCAGGCGAACTTCTATGCACTCGCCGTCCCTGCGAGCGCAACGCGCGCGTACGAGGATTTGCTGCGCGAAGGCATCATCGTGCGCTGCGGCGACGCGCTGCGCATGCCGGGGCGACTGCGCATCACGATCGGAACCAAAGAGGAGAACGCTGTGTTGCTCTCCGCGCTCGAAAGGCTCGTCGGCACCTGGCAAGCGTGAGCGTGCGCGCCGGCGACGCGCGGGATTGGGACTTCGCCCGGGACCTCGGCCTGCGGACCATCGCCTCGAGCCGCAGCCGCGGCGCGACGGATGCCGCGCTGGCCGCCGGGTACGAGCGTCTTCTCGACGCCGTCGCCTCGCAGTCGCACGTGCTTCTCGTCGCGCAGGCCGCCGATCTCCCCGTCGGCTTTCTCTTCTTGCTCGACGCGCTGCCGGACGAAGTCGGGCTCCAGCCGCAAGGCTTCGTCGCCTACATGGCCGTGGAGCCGGCCTTCTCGCGCCGGGGCGTCGGCACGGCGCTCCTTTCTGCCGCCGAAGATGAGGCCCGGAGGCGTGGGATAGCGTATATGTCGTTGATGGTTACCGAGAGCAATGCTCCGGCGCGGCGTCTCTACGAGCGCGCCGGCTATCTGACCGAGCGGCGGCAGTTGTGCAAGCGGCTCTAGGCTCGGCGTCCTCGCGGCGCATCTTCTGGGGCGTCGTCACGCTCGTCGGCCTGGTCGCGGTGTGGTGGATCGTGCGGTTGATTCCACACACGATCGCGATATTCACGATCGCGGCCTTCATCGCGTTCGGCGTTCGGCCCATGGTGGCGGTGCTCGTTCGCGCTCGCATCCCCAGGTGGCTGGCGATCACGCTGATCTTCGTCGTGCTCGTGATGGTCGTCGTGTTGCTGCTCCTCGTCGTGGTTCCGATGGCCGTGCTGCAGAGCCAGCTCTTGATCTCGAACATGCCGTCGTACGCGCAAGCGGTTCACGGCTGGGTCGTCGATCTGCGCGATGCGCTCCAAGTGCGCTTTCCCGCCTTGCAGATTCCCACGATCGACATCGCGCAGATCGGCGCGGATCGCCTGGGAGCCGTCGCGAGCCAGACGCTCTCTTCGATCGGAACCCTCGTCATCAACACCGCAACGTGGCTCTTCATCGCGTTCGCGGCAATCGTGCTGTCGTTCTACTTCCTACTCAACGACGAGCAGATTTCGGAAGGGTTTGCGATGCTCTTTCCTCCGCGCCGGCGCGCGACCGCTCGCAAGGTGGTCGTCGAGGTCACGGACGTGTTCGGGAAGTACATCTTCGGCCAAATCGTCGTCAGCGCGATTACGGGAATCGTCATTGCCGTCGTCAGCGCCGCGATCGGTTTCAAATATCCGCTGATCATCGGGTTGATCTCGGCCGTTGCCTACGCGGTTCCGGTCATCGGCATGGTCATCGCGCAAGTGATCGCGCTCGTGCTCTGCGCGCCGCAAGGCGCTTGGATGATGCTGTGGCTGCAGGTGGTGATGTTCGTCATGGCGCGCATCAGCGACATGGTGCTCGTGCCGCGCATCATGGGCAGCACGGTCGGCGTTTCGCCGATCGGGGTCATGTTCGCGGTCTTCGCCGGCGGCGAGCTCTTCGGCATGCCGGGGCTCATCCTAGGAATTCCGGCGGCCGCACTCGTGAAGATTCTCTGGCGATATTTCGGGCCGTGGCTGCATGCGGCATCGGAGCGCACCTAGCCCAGCTCGCCGAGCCCGCGCAGCCAGCGCAGGATATCGGCCGCAACGCGCGGATCGAGCGGCGCCGCGGTTTCATACTCGGAACCGTCGCTCGGCATCGCAGCCGGAACCGTTAGGAAGAGATGATCGTCGCCCGAGAGCATGTCGACGGTAATGCGCCGGTGAGCGCTGCGCGCGGCTTCGACGAGATGCGGCAGGTCTGACGGCAGGACCTGAATGTCGCGCGTGCCCTGGAGCACGAGAATCGGCACGCCGACGTGCTGGATGACGTGTGCGGGATCGATGCCGATATACGACGCCAAGGCGCGCGTCACCGCCTGATGCAACTCCGGCGTCATGCGTGGTGACTGCTCCTGGATGATGCGCTCCATCGGAACGGCCGGTGGAGCCATGAGCACGATTCCAGCGAGACCGCGAATCGACGGGGCTACGAGCGGCACGATGATCCCGCCTTCGCTGTGTCCGAGAAGATAGATTCGATTCGGGTTTACGCTGGGCTGCGCGCGCAAGAACGCGACCGCAGCGCGCACGTCGTCGCCGAGGATGCGCCAGTCTTCGGTCGGCGTGCCGGTGCTCTGCGCGATGCCGCGCTTGTCGTAGCGTAAGACGACGATGCCGGCATTGGAGAGGGCGTTGCTCAGATCGAGAAAGGTGGGGTTTTGCGGAACGCCGCCGTCGCGCGTTCCCGGACCGCTGCCGTGAACGAAGACGAACGCGGGCATGCGCGCGCGTGCGCCATGCGGAATCGTCAGCGTTCCCGCAAGGACGGCGCCTCCGGACGATGCGAAGCTGACGGTGCGGCTCGAAAAATGCGGCTGCGGCGTGGGGTACGGCGTCGCCACAGGAACCGGTGCCGGAAGCGCAGCGCCGGAGCCGGGACGCGCGAGCGTGAGCGGAAGGGCGATCCCGTGCTGCGTAAAGGTGCCGGTAATCGACGCCGTCCCGAGCGTGCCGCGGTAGGATGCGCCCAAGTTCGGCATTGCGAAGCGCAACACGCCGTTTGCGACGGAGACGGCTGCCACGGGTAATCCGAACGCGTGCTGATACGGGCTGTCGAACGTGGCGGCGAGCGATCCGTTTGCGTCGCGAGCGAGGTGCAGTGCCAAGAGCAGATTCGTGCCCCCGACGCTCAACGCGCCGAGCCATGTTCCTTGCAGGTCGCTCGTGCCGAGAGCGCTCGGCAGCAGGATGAGCGGGAGCCGGTTTCCGTGCTGCACGAACGTTCCGGAGATCGCGCCGGGCGCGACGGTACCGTCGAACGCGTATCCAAACCGGTTCGACGCGAAGTGGAGCGTGCCGTTTGCAAATCGAATCGTGTCGATCGGAAGCGAGCCGCCTCCTTGATACGGGCTCTGCGCGGTTGCGGAGAGGCCGTTGCCGTTCTGTTCGATCGTGAGAACGAAGAGCAACGGCGCGCCGGGAAAGTTCAGCATGCCCGACCAGCTGCCGGCGAGCTGCTGTTGAGGCGCAGCCGCGGCGGACGAGAGCGACAGCGCGAGCATCGTCGCAGCGCAGGCGAGAGAGACGATGGCACGAGTCATTGGATTCAACTCCTCATTCTGGCGTCTTGGGTGCGATGCTCGGCTGCTGCGCGGCGAGCGAGGCGAGCCCGGAGATGGCGCCGAGACCCATCGTCTCGACCGCCGTACTGGGCACGACGATCATGGCGCCGCGTTCCTTGAGGCCCTCGTAGAGCATGTTCATCGCGCGGAGATGGAGCGCGACGGGGTTGTTCTGGTAAGCCTTCGCCGCTTCGACGAAAGAGGCCGCGATCTGTTGCTCGGCTTCGCCGAGGATCGTGCGCGCCTGACGCTCGCGCTCGGCCTGCGCCTGGCGCGACATCGCGTCTTGGAGCGAGTCGGGAATGCGAATATCGCGAATCTCTACCGAGTTGACGGTAATGCCCCACGGCGTCGTGCGTGCGTCGATCGTCTTCTGCAGGCTCTCGTCGACGAACTGGCGGTTCGAAAGAAGGTCCGCGAGCGTCGAGGTACCGATGATGTCGCGCAACGCCGTCTGCGCCGCCCACGCGATCGCTTGCGAGTACGACGCAACCTCGAGCGCCGCTTTCTGGGGATCCCAGACGGTCCAAAAGAGCACCGCATCGACGTCGATCGGGACGGTATCCTTCGTCAGGGTCTCTTCGGCGCTGAAGGTCGACGTCTGCACGCGTTGATCGATCCAGACGGTGACGCTGTCGATGACGGGAATCATGAGAAAGAGTCCCGGTCCGGCCAGGCGTCGGAAGCGCCCGGCGCGCAAGACGACGGCCTTCTCCCACGGATTGGCCATCTGCACCGCGAGCAGGATGAGAACGAAGGCAATCACACCCGCGACGACGAGCGCCGTATCGTTGCGCGCCTCGCCGATGCCGGCGGCGGCGCCGCCGACGATGAGCGCGAGCACGGCTCCGATCGGATTTGCGCGCACGCGTCCGTGTGGGAAGCGTACGCCCTGGGCGAGAGGTGGAGCGGATTTCATGCTGACTCCTATGACGGTATGCGAAGAAGAGCTGCGACTTGGTCGAGCAGCGCGCGGCCCGCGAAGCCGCTTTCGGCGGCTTCGCGAAGCGCTCGGCTGGCGATCTCGCGCAAGACGTGCCGCGCCCGCGGGCGCGCCTTGCGCGGACGACCCGACACGAACGTCCCACGACCGCGGAAGGTCTCCAAGATGCCCTCGCGCTCCAACTCGATGAAGGAGCGATTGACGGTATTCGGGTTCACGCGCAAGGCCACGGCGATCTCGCGCACGGTAGGAAGCTGCTCGCCTGGCTCGAGCGCGCCCCGAGTGATTGCCGCGAGAATCTGCTGGCGGATCTGCACGTACACCGGAACGCCACCGCCGCTCAGTCTGAACTCGGCTGCCTGCATATTGTCTTTATTGTCCTAGTATATTAAGACAAGCCGGCGGCTGTCAAGGGGCAGCGCGCGGATCGACCACGATGGCGATCGCGTCGCGATAGACGCTCTTCCCGCACAGCGCGGCGTCGTGGATGCGCAGCCGGTTGAACCGATCGGAGTGGCTCGATTCCGCGACGGCGACGAGCAGTGCGTTTGCGCGGCGGGCGTGGCCGCACGGGTCGGCGTCGGGCACGTCCACGGCCGTCGTTGCGGGCGAGAGCACGGCAGCCGTCCCGATCCGCAGTCCCCACCCCGCGATGCGCGCCGGCTTCTCGCGCGCCATCCAGGCGTAGACGCCCGAGCGCACTCCCCGCACCGCGAGCGCGTCGGCGTAGAAGTGCGTCGTCGTGCGCGTCGCGAGGAAGGTCGTCACGACGATCGCGCATGCGAACGCGGCGGCGAGCGCGAGGCGGGCGTTCGCTCGGCGAGCGAACGCGACCGCGAACGGTACGAGCAGCGCAGCGACAGGTGCCCAGAGCGTAACGCGGTCGTTCCCGTAGATGAGGAGCAGCATAAGCGCTTCGCCGGCGATTGCGGCGAGGAGCAACCGGAGCGCGAGCTTCGGCAAGCGTAGCAGATGCGGCGCGAGGACGAGCGCTCCCACGGCCATCGCGGGAGCGAAGTAGCGCAGCGATGCGCCGGTTGCGAGCTGCGCGCTCGCGCTTGCGTATCCAAACGGCATCACGAGCGCGACGAGCGCTGCAGCGATACCGGCGCGCGCGAGCGGCGCATCGCGCGCGAGCCGCGGCGATGCGAGGGCCGCCAAGATCAAGAGGAAGCCGAAGGGCGCGAACTTTGCCGACGCGGCGACGCCGTACTCGAGCGTCGCCAACGGGTGCGCGAGCATCGTCGAGTTCCAAAGGTGCGGGAATGCCGTCGATGCCGGCGGCACGAACGCACCGTGCCACAGAACGGCGTCGTGAACGATCCAAAGAAGCGCCGCACCCGCTGCCGCGAGCCACGCGCGCGGCTTTGCAACGGACGCGGCGAGCGCGACCGCGGCGTAGATCCATCCATCGGGCTTGATGAGCGCACACATCGCCGCCGCCCGCAGCACCGTGACGTCGTCGACCGGAGCGCTCCAGAGCACTTCGACGAAGAACGCGGCGAGCCACACGTCGTTCTGCAGCGATCCGGCTTGGATGCAGAACGGGAGAATGACGACGACGGCGGCGGCGAGCGCGTCTGCCAATCGGACCGGCAAGAGCGCTCCCTCGCGGCCCCACGCAAAGAGACGCCATCCGAGCAGCGCGAGTGCGCCGAAGCCGCTCCATCCTAGCGCAAACGGCGTCGAAACCGTGTAAAGCGCGCTCGCGAAGAGCTCCGACGCCGGCGGATACCACCAGTATCGCGTCTGCGTCGTCCAGATGCTGTGCGCGTGCGCCCACGCGGCGGCGTTCGGCAAGTGGTACGAAAGCGTATCGCCGTCGAGCAATGGGCGCACGAGCGCCGGCCACGCGGCAAACGCGAGCGCGCCGATCAACAGGTACGGAATGGGCTCGCGAAATCCGCGCTCGTGCCGGTGCCGGACGACGGCTCCCGCAACGCAGAGCAAGAGCGCAATCCAACACGCGGGCCAGTAGAGCGCGTGCGCGAACGCGAGCACGAGGGGAATTGCGGTTCCGACGACGAGCGCGTCGCGCAGCCGATCGGCGACGCGCGGTCCTCCGCGCAAGATCGGCGCCGCGAGCCACAAGCCGACGAGCCAGAGCGCGGCGAGAATCGCCGCAAGAATCGCGCTCACATCGACTCTGGCGCCGTTACGCCGAGCAGGCCCAAGACCATCGCGAGGACGCGTTGTGCCGCGAGAGCGAGTGCGAGCCGCGCCCGGCGCAGCTCGGGTTCCTCGCCGAGGATGCGGCATTCCGTGTAGAACTGATGGAAGTCGGTTGCGACGTCGCGCGCGTAGCGCGCCAAACGATGCGGCGCGAGCTGGTCGACGACGCTCTGCGCGAGATGCGGCAGCTCCGAGAGTCGCCGCGCGAGCGCAAGTTCGGCCGGCAGAACGAGCGATCGAAGCGCGGCGTTCCGCGCCGCCTCGACGTCGTCCGCGTCGGCCTTGCGCAGCACCGAGCAGATGCGCGCGTGCCCGTATTGTACGTAGAAGACCGGGTTGTCGTTGCTCTGCTCGACGGCGAGCTTGAGGTCGAAGGTCAGCGGCGAATCGGTGGCGAGCATCGCGAAGAAGAAGCGCGTCGCATCGAGCCCGACCTCGTCGAGAACCTCGTCGAGCGTGACGATCTGCCCGGCGCGCTTGCTCATCGCGACGTGTTCGCCGCCGCGAACGAGCGTGACTTGCTGCGCGATCAGGACCTCGAGCCGGCCAGGATAACCGAGCGCTGTCGCGAGGCCGGCGAGCCTGCCGATGTAGCCGTGATGATCGGGTCCGAGCACGTCGATGACGCGGTCCGCGCGACGCAGCTTCTCGTAGTGGTACGCGACGTCAGTGCAAAAGTACGTCGGGCGCCCGTCGGCGCGCACGAGCACGCGGTCCTTGTCGTCGCCGAACTGCGTCGCGCGAAAGAAGATCGCGCCGTCGGCCTCGTACGTCAGCCCGAGCTCCGTCAGGCGCTCGATCCCGGCCCGAATCCGGCCGCGTTCGTGCAGCTCCCGTTCGCTCTGCCACAGGTCGTAGTCGACGCCGAAACGGTCGGCCGTTTGCCGCTGCTCGGCGACGATCGCATCGCGCGCGAAGCGCGCCATGAACTCGAGCCGCCGCTCCTGCGCCATGCTCTCGACGTCTGCGCCGTCGTCGCGCAAGCGTTGCGCGATCTCGACGAGATACTCGCCGGGATAGCCGTCCTCGGGAAACGGATAGGCTGGGTCCTTCAGTTGCCGGTAGCGCGCGTCGAGCGAACGGCCCAGCGTTTCGAGCTGGCCGCCTGCGTCGTTGATGATCCATTCCACGAAAACGTCGTAACCGCGCAGCCGCAGCGTTCGCGCGAGCGTGTCGCCGATCGAGAGCGCTCGCCCTTGCACGACGAGCAGCGGCCCCGTCGGATTCGCGCTGCCGAACTCGAGCGAGATGCGCTCTCCGCGGTGCGACGCGCGCCCGAAGTTTTCGCCGTCTCGCAGGACGGCGGCGACTGCCGTTTGCCATATCTGCGGCGCGAGGCGCAGATTGATGAATCCGCCGACCGGTTCGATCGATGCAAAGAGCGCCGCAACCCGCGGCGCTCGCTCGGCGAGCTCCGATGTCAGCCGCTTCGCCACGTCCTGCGGGGACGCGTGAGCGGTGCGTACGAGCGAGAAGGCCGCGTTGGTGGCGAACTCGCCGAACTCCGGCCGCCGCGGCGCCTCGAAGGCCACCTCGATGCGCGCATCGCCGTAGAGCGCTGCGGCCGATTCGCGCAGCGCCTGCGCAAAACTGCGCAACGCGTCGTCGGGCAGAATGCCGCGTTCCGCGGCGAGCGGCTCCATCGTAGCGGTGTTCGCGCCGTGCGCGGCCGGTCATCTTCGCGCGTAACGCGCGGGTCCTCGGCACGCGATGCGGCCGTCGAGCTCGAGCATCGTCAACGCCGCGAGCACGTCCGGCGTCGGCGCGTCGCAGCCTTCCACGATGTCGTCGAGCGCGCACTCGCCGCTGTCGAGCAACGCCAGAATCCGGCGCGCCAGCGGCGTGGCGTTGCGTTCGGGCTGCGCGAGCGCCGGCGCGGACGCGCCGAGGCCGAGCGCTTCGAGCACGTCGCCGGGCGTTCGCGCGAGGGTCGCACCGTCGCGGATCAGCGCGAGGCAGCCGGCGCTATGACGCCGGTCCACGTCCCCCGGTACGGCCAGGACGGGAACGCGTCCCGCGGCCCATCCGGCGGTGTTCAGAGCGCCGCTGCGCGCGGGGGCTTCGACGACGAGCACCGCGTCGCAGAGGGCGGCAACGACGCCGTTGCGCTGGAGGAACTGCCCCGGCTTTGCGGCTTGGTCCGGCGGAAAGGGCGAGAGCACGGCTCCTCCGCCTTCGAGCATTCGCCGCGCGAGCGGGAGGTTGCGCGGGGGGAAGAAGTGCCTGTGCCCCGAGCCCAGGACGCCAATCGTGGGTTCGCCGGCCTCGAGCGCGCCCTCGTGCGCGCAGCCGTCGATCCCGAGCGCCAAGCCGGAGACGATGCAGCAGCCTGCCTTGGCAAGCTCGCGGGCAAAGCTCGTTGCCAAGCGCCGGCCGTATGGCGTGGCCGAGCGGGTTCCCACGACCGCAACAGAGGGGCGGCGCAAGGCCTCCGGTGTCCCTGCGCACCAAAGGCCGTCGAGGTGCGCGCGGAGGCCGCGGGCGCCGCGAAGGGCGAGCAAGCTGGCGTGCGACACGTAGCGCGGTTCCTGCACGAGGCTCCCATCACGCTTCCCGAGAGCGCTTCCAGGGGGAAAGGGGCCACCGCCGAGGAATGGGCGGCGCAACATACCGGTCCGGCTCGTCCTGAGCCCCGGGAACCTGAAGTCGTAGGAGTCTCAGATGGCAGCAGAAGCGTATTGCGTCAAGTGCAAGACCAAGCGTCAGATCAAAGATGCAGTGCAGATCACGATGAAAAACGGCCGTCCCGCGACGGAAGGCAAATGTCCGGTCTGCGGCACCAAGATGTTCAAAATCGGAGCCGCAGCCTAACAGGCTGCCTGTTAGGCGTAGTGTATAATGGGCAGGTCACCCACAATATGTGGGGGACCGAGAGGAACGCCTGCCCTGATCTGTCCGACCTGCCGTAAGAGCGAGACACGCGTCGTCGATTCACGCGACGATGAGTCCGTCGTTCGCCGGCGGCGCGAGTGTCTCGATCCGCGCTGCAAGCATCGCTTCACCACGTACGAACGGCAAGAATCGCCGCGCCTCTTCGTCGTGAAGAAAGACGGTCGCCGGGAGCAGTACAATCGCGATAAACTGCTCGCCGGCCTGCGGAAAGCGTGCGAGAAGCGGCCGATCTCGGAGAATCGCATGGACGCGGTTGCCGCGGATCTCGAGCGCGCGCTCTTCGCGCGCGGCGAGAGTGAGGTTCCGGCGTCGCTGATCGGCGAGAAGCTGATGGAGGCGCTCAAAGCCCTCGATCCCGTGGCGTATATTCGCTTTGCAAGCGTTTACCGGTCGTTTCGCGACATCGAAAGCTTCCGGGAAGAGTTGAGCGCACTGCTCTCAAAGTGAATCCGATGAACCTTAGCGCGCGGGTGGCGGTCATGCGCCTTCCGGAGGGTGAAGGCTTGCCGTTGCCCGCGTACATGAGCGCGCTCGCCGCCGGAGCGGACCTCTGCGCGGCGGTGCAGAGCGTGCTCGTGCTCGCCCCCGGAGAGCGGGCGCTCGTTCCGACGGGATTTGCGATCGCGGTGCCGGAGGGTTTCGAAGCGCAGGTGCGCCCGCGCAGCGGCCTCGCCTGGCGAAACGGCGTCACGTGTTTGAACGCACCGGGAACAATCGACGCGGATTATCGCGGCCCGGTCCACGTGCTCTTGGTCAATCTCGGCAGCGAGCCGGCCACGGTTCGTCGCGGCGACCGCATCGCGCAGCTCGTCGTCGCTCCCGTCGCGCGCGCGTCGTTCGAACTCGTCGAGAGTCTCGATGAGACGAGCCGCGGCGCCGGCGGATTCGGATCGACCGGTGCGGTCGGAGCCTCCTCGACGCCGTGAGAGTCTACATCGTCGGAAAGGGCGCCGTCGGAACCTATCTCGGCGAGCTTCTGCAATCCATCGGCACCGAGGTCGTGTACGCGCCGCGCGCGCGGGCGGACGTGACGCCGTGCGACGCCGACGTAGCGATCGTCGCCGTCAAGTCCTACGACACGCCGGCCGCGGTGGACACGCTGCGTGCGGCGGTTGCGTATCCCGAGAAGTGCGTCTTCGTTTGCCCGCAGAATGGCGTCGGAAACGAGGAGCTGCTCATCGCGGCGTTCGGCGCAGACAACGTCGTTGCCGCGTCGCTCACCGTGCCCGTCGCGCGCGATCGCGAGGGCCACGCCAACGCCACGAAAGACGGTGCCATCGCCTTTGCCCCGACCGGAGCCACGGCATTCAACTGGCTCGTCGCGACCTTTGCGAGCACCGGGCTCGACGTGAAGGTCGTCGAGGACTGGCACTCGTTGAAATGGAGCAAGCTCGCGCTCAACGTGGTCGCGAATGCAAGCTGTGCCATTTTGAACGTGCTGCCCAATCGGCTCGTGCACTACGACCGCGTCTTCACGCTGGAGATTCGCATGCTGCGCGAGGTGCGCGCGGTGATGCACGCGCTCGGGATAAGCGCGATCGACTTGCCCCGCTACCCGGTCCGCGCGCTGCTCGGCGTCGCCACGCTTCCGAGCCCCGTCGCTCGCGGCATGCTGGCGGCGCGCATCGCCGGCGCTCGCGGAAGCAAACCGCCCTCGCTGCTGCTCGACTTGCGCAGCGGACGCCCGGAGACTGAGGTGCACGTTCTCAACGGTGCCGTCGCTGCCGCCGGCTTGGAGCACCACGTTGCCACGCCCGTCAACGCGGTGTACGCGCGCGTTCTCGACGCGATCGCGCACATGCCGCAGTTGTGGGCGAAATATCGCGAGCGCCCGGAGGCGCTCGAAGCCGAGGTCGAAGCCGAAGTGCGGCGGACGCGCGCGCTCGCGCGTGGAACGTGAACGGCATGCGCGATCCCAACGTTCCCGAGTCGCTTGAAGGCTGGTGGATTCTCCACCGGATGTTCGCGTTCGACCGCCACGCATGGGACGACCTGACGTCGAAGCGCCGTGCCAAGGCGACGGCGCAGGCGACCGATCTGTTCGATCATCTCAAGCGGCGCAACGACGGCGATCTCGCGCTGTGCAATCTCGTCGGCCATACGGGCGATCTCATGCTCGTGCATTACGCGCAGCGGTACGACGAGCTCGCCTATGCGCAGGCGCTCGTCGACAAGCTCGAGCTGCGCGCGCTGCTCGCGCCCCGCGCTTCGTACACCTCCGTGCTCGAGTTGGGCCTGTACGACGCGACCGCCAAGATCCATGCGGACTTGGAGCGGCGCGGCGTCGCGCGCAACACGCCGGAGTGGATCGCGCTCTTCGACGAACAGATGCGCGCGCAGGAAGAGAGCCCGCACGTCGCGCCGCGCCTCTGGGCCCGCATTCCCGAACGGCGCTACATGTGCTTCTACCCGATGAGCAAACGGCGCGGCGAGCGTGACAACTGGTACGCGCTACCGTACGCCGAGCGCCTGAGGCTCATGAGCGAGCACGGCAAAGTCGGCCGATCCTATCACGGACGCGTGACGCAAGTAATTTCCGGTTCGACCGGGTACGATGACTACGAATGGGGCGTCGATCTGTACGCAGACGATCCGCTCGTGTTCAAGAAGCTCATCTACGAGATGCGCTTCGATGAAGCGAGCGCGCGCTATGCCGAGTTCGGCCACTTCTTTAGCGGCATTCAGTTCTCGAGCGATCAGCTCGCGGTCTTTCTCGTCGGCGAGAGCGTTCCGCAGCTCTCACTCTGAGCGCGCGTAGAGCCGGATCTTGCCGCACGTTCGCGCTAGTCGCCACGATCGGATGGCGGGCGCGAAGCGCCCATCGATAGCGAGCATCTGCGCGCCGCTGTGCCGCACGACGGCGGCAGCGGCGGCGTCACGCGGGTGAACGAGCACGTGCGACGCGTCGTGAATCGCCCGCTGTGGGAACGCGTCGATGCGCCCGTCCACGTTCGCGCTTCCGCCGGCGAGCTCGATGAGGCTCCCGACCTGGAGCGCATCGGTGAAGACGCGTTTACCGCGGACAAACGGCGCGCACGCCGTAAAGTCGACGCCGCTCTCGAGGTTGCCAAACCACGGATCGACGAGCGTCGGGGCGGCGAGCATGTTCTTCAGCGCGAGAATGACGAGGACGATGCTGAAGAACGCTGCTGCGGCGCGCGTTGCGAACGGCATCGGCTTGGCGCGCGTTCGCAGCGCGTCGCCGAGCGTCGTCGCGCTCGCCAAGAAGAGCAGCATCGCGTAGCGGATCGCAACGATCGTTCCGATCGCGCTCGCCGCGATGAAGAGCAGGTCGCCGTAGCGAATCGGCCGACGCAGTCGCGCGCCTGCGGCGAGGCGCATCCACAGCGGCGCGAGCGCGAGCAGCGCAACGACGATGCCGGTTGAGGTGAGCAGCGCCGGCGACCACTCCTTCACATAGCCGGCGAGCCGGGCGTTGCGCGCGAGCTCGATCGTGAATATCCACAGGCGCCACCCGAGCGGATTCGCAAGCGTCGCCGCCGTGGCGGCCACGAACGGCGCTATGCGTCGCCGGTCGAGGTGGAGCAGCATCCACACCACGGCAATCGGAAACGAGCCGTGCACGTTGGCCCAGAGTGCCGTTAGGGGCACGGCCGCCCACGGCGCGCGACGCCAGACGAGAATCAGCGAGGGCAGCAGCACCCACACGAGCGTCTGCGCGCGATCCTGCGCGAAGAAGAAGGCGCCGATGGCCGTGGCCGCTACCTGTGCGCAGGCGATCAGCGGGTGCGTTCGCGTCCGCACGGTTTCCAGCGCCACGAAGGCCACGCCGAAGACGAGCGCGGCGGCGAAGAGCAGCTCCAGCAGCACGTAGAGGCCGTGCGCGCGCGTCCACGCCGTGGCGATCGCGACGAGCCACTCCTGATTCACCCATGGACGATTCGGAAACCAGGAACCCTGGAGCGACTCGAGGATGCGGCCGTGCGCGAGGCTCCAATCGCCGGCATAGGCGAGCCAATAGCGCTCCATGTCGCTCGGAATCACGCACTGTGCGGTCGTTACCGCGGCGCTCGTGCAGACGAGGAGCAGCAGAGGGCTCCAGGCTCCGTACCGGTCGCGCCGCGCCATGTGCGCCTCATTCGAACGCACGACATGCGCCCCTTTAAGGCAAATGTTGTTGCGCGGTCACCGAAGACTGTTTATGGCGGCTACAAGGTGTCATA
>DATKRS010000025.1 GCA_035532035.1 Candidatus Dormiibacterota bacterium | reverse complement strand
GAGCGACGCTCTGGGGTGGCTGGATTCGAACCAACGATGGCGGAGTCAAAGTCCGCTGCCTTGCCGCTTGGCTACACCCCATCGTGTAGCTGGCCGCCTTATTTTATGCGAGCATGCGCCTACCCTCGGAGACAGACGACGCCAAGCCGAGGATTGCCTGTCCGCGAGCCCCGCTCAGGGCCTACCCGTAGCGGTGAGCGCTGGCGGCTACCGTCAAGGCGTCGATACCGCCGTGGAACGCGGCGTGCGCTATGGCGTGTGCTATATTATAGGCATCGCGGCCAATAACGATCGGGCGCGCCGCCTAAATGGATACGGTGTTCATTGTATCGATTAGGGCTGTTTCATAACGCAGCGGCTCATACTGCTCCTCACCGCTTCGCCACGAGTAGCTTCAGCCGCCACGTTCTCGCAAAAGGAGAACCATTTGATGGCCAAATTGACAACCTGTAAGAAACTACTTCCCATGCTGGTGGCTGCCGCAATGTACGTATCCCTCTCTCCCAGTATCGGTAGTGCGCACGTTGGCGCATCCAGCCCAACCAACAGCGTCGCTGCTGCGAACAGCTTCACCTGTCTGGAATTTGTAACGTGGAGGGCAATGCCTGGTTCGGCGACCGGCACGGTGCCCATTGCGCCAACAACGGGAACCGTAAGTACTCCCAGTGGAGGGCAAACGGTCAGCGGTGCCACGATCACGCTTGCTGCAACTGCGTGTCATCACGACGCCGGCAACGCTTTCCATGCATCGGCGTGGTCAAATCCAAATCGCGTCTGTGCGACTCGGGGCGGACAAACGGTTACCGTATGGGCAATTGACCGCTTCCTACAGATCCCGCTGACCCCCCAGCGCTACAATAGAGTCGCGGGGTATACCGTTCACTGCATCGGCACGGCCGGAAGCGTCACCCCGGCTACCTTCATGGGCGGCATTCTACCGTTTTGAAGGTCACCTAGATCCGTCGAAAGCAGATCCCGAGTCGTCAAAATCGGGCGGCTCGGGGCTGCTGGATTCTGTCTAACGACGAATCAGATTTCTCGCGCCGAGATAGCGGTTCTCCCAGTACGGCTGCGAGAGGCTGCTCACCATTACCCCATGAGAGCTCGCGTGCACGAAGCGCCCGTGACCGAGGTAGATTCCGACGTGCGACGGTCCGGGCAAGTACGTCTGGAAGAAGACGAGATCGCCGGGACGCAGCTTGCGAACGTGCGCGCCTGCGTAATACTGCGCATCTGCAGTACGCGGGAGATGAATCCCGAGCATCGCAAAGACGTGCTGGACGTACCCCGAACAATCGAAGCCGGCTCTACTCGTGCCGCCAAAGACATATGGGACGCCCAGGAAACGCAAGGCGCTGCGGGTGAGCCGCTGCGCGAGCAAGGACGTGCGCGCGAGAACGCGCCGGGTGAAGCGGCCGATGGCCGCGGCATGGTGGACGTGCTTCACGATGACGGCCCGCGCCATCCATTGGCCCAGGTCCGGGCTCGTGCGCTCCGCGCTAACCCGCCTCCTGGACGCGTGCTGCACATGGGGTGCGCCGATTGCGGCCTGTCCGATACCGACAGAACCCGCAAAGAACATCAGCGCCCAGGCTGCGAACGCAAAACGCAACAGCAACTCCTCTTTCTCTACACTTGCGAGGTTAGTTGACGGGTTCGGACGAGAAAGATCGCCCTAGGACCATCCTTCGACTCAGGCGCTCGCGCCTGGCTTGGGACTTGGGTCCATTCACCCCAGATGGGAATCCCCCGCTCCGAAGCGGTGCTTCGGATTCAGTGATCTTCAGTTGTCTGCGCGCCTAGGTTACCTCCAGCCGCCCGATCTCCTCCCTCAGGGCCGCTGCGACCCCAGCCGCGGCCTCCTCGACGGTGGCCAGGTCGTCTCCCTCGGCCATAATCCGGATCAAAGGCTCGGTTCCGGACGGCCGGATCAGCAGACGGCCGCAGCCGGCCAGGGCCGCCTCCGCCTGCGAGATCGCCTCCATCACCGGGGCCGATGAAAGCGCTTCGCGATTGCGCGCCGGGACGTTCACGAGCACTTGGGGCGCAACGACGACCTCTTCTGTGAGCTCGTGTAGCGTACGACCCGCGGTGGCGACCGCCCCCAAGAGCAAGACCGCGGTCATCGGTCCGTCCCCTGTCGTGTTGCGCAGCAGATCGATGACGTGTCCCGATTGCTCGCCTCCTAGCACGTAACCGCCCGCGCGCATCGCAGCGAGCACGTAACGATCGCCCACCGGTGCTCGCATCAGCCCTATGCCGTGCGCCGCGAGTGCGCGTTCCGCGCCGATGTTCGTCATGACCGTCCCGACGATGGCGTCGCCTGCGAGCGACCCACGTCGTTGGAGCAGGCAGCCAAGGGCGAAGAGCACGTGGTCGCCGGTGACCACTGCGCCGGTTTCGTCGACGAAGAGCGCGCGATCCGCGTCGCCGTCGAATGCCACGCCGACGACTCGCTCGCCACGATCGCGCAGGCTTCGCACGCGCTCCAACAACGGGCGAAGATCGGTTGCGCCGCAGCCGACGTTGATGCGCGCGCCGTCGTTCTCGCAGTTCAGCTCGACTACCGTCGCTCCGAGCTTGCGTAGAACATAGGGTGCAATCGCGTACGCGGCTCCGAAGGCACCGTCCACGACAACGTGCATCCCGTCGAGCGTCGCTGCGTCCTCCTCGAGCTGGTGATAATAGTGGCGGACGAGGTTCTGCGCGAGCCGCGCCGTTCCGACCCCGGTGCCGACGGGGCGAGGCAGGTCCGCTGACTCGATCAGCGCCTCGATCTCTTCTTCTATCGGATCGGGCAGCTTGAAGCCGTCGCTGCCGAAGAACTTGATACCGTTGTCAGCGATCGGATTGTGTGACGCGCTGATCATGACGCCCGCTGCTGCATTCTCGCGTACGGTTACACAGGCGACCGCCGGAGTCGGCACGATCCCTACCGCCACGACGTCGCGCCCGACCGACGTGATTCCAGCCACGATCGCAGCCTCGAGCATCGTTCCGGAGAGGCGCGTATCCCGTCCGACGATGACCGGCCGATGCCGCTCGCTGCTGTGTGCGAGCACCGTGGCGCCCGCCCGGCCGACGCGAAATGCGAGCTCCGGCGTCAAGTCGGCGTTCGCCACGCCGCGAATGCCGTCGGTGCCGAAAAGCGTCACCGCTCGCCTTGCGCGGCGATGAACGTGACGCGGACGCGCACGAGATCCGGCGCGACCTGCAGTTGTTCGACCTCGTGGCCGGAGCCGTCGACCGGAACCGGCCGTACCATTTCGTCGAACGATCGCTCCGACGATGGTAACGGGATGTTGACGCGCACTTCGACCACCTGCGAGAGCGTGCCGCTCGTTCCGTTGACGACGACGCTCTGCGGGCTCAGCGCGGCGCTTCCGCTCACGACGACGCCCTCTTGGCGTGGACCGGAGTAGTGGACGACGACCGGAATCGTCCGCTGCGCGATCTTCTCGAGCGTGAGCGTCACCGAGGCCGGGCTCAGACTCTGGATGGCGACATCGGGGGCAACGAGCTCGACGGGAACGTTATAGACTCCGGCTCCCCGCCCCGCAAGATCGAGCACGGCTTTCACGTCGGCCGGCTTCACGGGCGCGACGCCGCGCTTCGGCGCGATCGTCACGGTAGCGGTACTCTCCGTGTAGTGCGCGACGAAACCAACGGGAACGTTCACCGTCGTGATTGGAACCGAGAGCTGTTGATTGAAGTGCGCCGCGACGACGGGATTGTTCGCGAAGCGGATGTAGGCCCAGCCGACGACCGCCAGCGTCACGGAGAGGAGTTTAAGTGTGAAGTTCTTGCGGATGATCTGCATGTGACTTCTCTCGGCGAACTTGCGGGAAGAGCCGGCTTCGCAGCTGCGTGACGAAATCGCCGGGCGCGCGCCGCTCGCGCGGCCCGCGCGTGACGGCGAGGAGCATTCGCAGCAAGCGTTGCTCGTCCTCGATCGGCCTGGTCAGCTTCCCGCCCCGCGAAATCGTCACGGCGCCGCTCTCCTCGGAGACGACGATCACGACAGCGTCGGTTTGCTCCGTTAGCCCTAAAGCGGCGCGATGGCGCGTTCCCAACCGCCGTCCTCCGGTACGAAGCTCCGCGAGCGGCAAGAAGCACGCTGCCGCCTCTACGACCGACCCGCGAACGATGACCGCTCCGTCGTGTAACGGCGAGCGCGCGTTGAAGATCGCGAGAAGCAGCTCGACGGAGAGGCGCGCGTCGAGCAACGTGCCGCTCTCCGTAAAATCCTTCAGGCCGCTCTGCTGCTCGATGACGATGAGCGCCCCGAGGCGACTGCGCGAGAGCAGGATCGCCGCGTCCGCGAGCATGGCCATCGCGGGATCTTGCGAGCGCCGCGCTTCGGACGCATCCTCTCCCATGCGAAAGACGCCGCCGCGGCCTAACTGCTCGAGCGCTCGCCGCAGCTCGGGCTGGAAGATGATCGGCAGAGACACGACGCCGACCGCCACGAGCAACTGGAGAATGGTGCCCATCAAATAGAGATGAAAGACGTTCGCCAAGCCTAAGAGCCCCAGCAGCACGAGGACGCCCGTCAGAATCTGTACGGCACGCGTTCCCCGGATGAGCAACAGCACGTAGTAGATGAGGACGCTCGTCGCGAGCACGTCGACGAGGTCGGTGATGCCGACGTTCGAAAGAAAACTGCTCAGCATAGCCCGGCCTTCGCGAGCAGCCTCTCCAAGATGCGGTCGGCCGTAATCTCCGGCCCGTGCAGCTCGGCCGCGGCAATCGCCGCCAGACGCTGCTCGGAGAGCGGTGCGAGCAGCTCGGCCCGCCGTCCGGAGCCGTACCTCAGGAGCTCGGCATCGATGACCCCCATCACGAGCCGCACGGCGCTGCGCTCCGGATCCCACTCCACGACGATGCTGTCCTCCGCTCGCCGCACCGAGAGGACTCCGTCGGGAGCACCGGGCCCGGCCAACGCTCGCTCAAGGGCCGGCAAGGCTTGCGGCACCGAGGGGAAAACTGCAAGGACGATGGGCTCGATCATTCGAGTTTCTGCTTCTACTCCCGTTGCTTTGTTAGGCGTTTGCAGCCGCCGCTCTTGCGCGTAGACGAACTTCGCCGCAGCCTCGTCGTGTCCACCGGGCGAAACTCCGCATGGGTCGCACTGGACGAAGAACGCGTTGCGCGAATGGCGCAGCTGCGCAGGATGCGCGGCCGCCGCTCGATGCCGGTCCCAGGGGACGTCGCCTTCGTTCGATTGCTCGAGGACGGCAGCACGGTCGTCGAACGCATCGAGCCGCGCAGCTCTGCGCTGACGCGTCGCACGGTCGCCGGCCGCTCCAAGACCATTGCGGCGAACGTCGACACCCTGGTTGCCGTCGCCGCGCTTGCCCAGCCGTCACCCCGTGCGCCCGTTCTCGACCGCCTAGTCGCCTTCGCCGAACTAGAGGGCATCGCGGCCGTCATGGTCCTCACCAAGCCGGATCTCGCCGCCCCGGAGCGCACGGCGCACTGGCGGCAGCTCTATGCGAAGCTGGGCTATGCGACAGCGGTCGTCGACCCTAAGCATGGAACGCACGTGGAGGAGCTGCGCGCACTCCTGTGCGCGCGCGCTTCGTTGCTCTGCGGAGTCTCCGGCGTAGGCAAGAGCAGCATCTTCCGCGCGCTCGGCGGAGAGGCGGTCGTCGGCGATCTCTCCCGGCACGGCATCGGACGGCAGACCACCACCTCCGCGCGTCTCTGCCGCTTCGAGCACGGCTTCCTTATAGATAGCCCGGGCATCGCCGAGTTTGGTCTGGGTGCGATCGCTCCGCGTGAGCTCGCGAGTGCATTCGTCGAGATGCCTCCTTTTGCCGAGCACTGCCGCTTCACGGACTGCACGCATCTCACGGAGCCTGGCTGCGCCGTTCGCGCCGCGGTCGCGAGCGGCGAGATCGATGCCGGGCGGTACGCGAGCTACCTGCAAATCTTGCGTGCCCCGAGCGGCCATGCTATGGTCCAGTAATGCCCAACATCAAGGCCGCGCAAAAATGGATGCGTCAGACCGAGAAACGCAGCACTCAAAACAAGGAGGCGAAGACGCGCCTCAAGACGCTCTTCAAGAGCGCCACCGCGCATCAAGCCGATGCGGCAACCGTCGAGGCCGCGTATGACAAAGCGGCCGGCAAGGGAATCATTCATCCGAACAAGGCGGCCCGCAAGAAATCCCGTCTCGCAAAGGCCCTGAAAAAGACCGCCGGAGCGCCCGTGGCCAAGAAGGCGCCGAAGTCGCGCGCCACGCCCGCACGCAAGACGACGAGCAGGAAGAAGAAAACCTAGGGGGCCTCTTCCCAACCGCCGCAGGCGCGCTCACGGATCGACGTTGATCGCGAGACGCGTCGTGCGGTCTGCCGTGGCAAGCGGCAGGACGCGCCGGCGGATCTCTTGGCGTAGCGCGCCGAGCTTGCGCGTGCGCAGTGAGATCCGAAAGCGCCATTCGTCGTTCAGACGCGCGATCGGATATGGGGCGGGACCGAGAACGTCGGCTGTTCCGGTCGCCACCAGTTCCCGCGCGTAACGCACCGCCGCGCCTTGTGCGCGTGTGCGGCTGCGCCCGATCACGCCCAGGTACACCAAACGCGTCGCAGGCGGATAGCCGAGCGCGCGTCGTTCCTCAAGCTCTAGCTCCGCGAAACCCTCGTAGTCGTGCAGGGCCGCAAACCGGATCGCGGGATGCTGCGGCGCGTAGGTCTGGACGATTGCGACTCCCGGTCGCGCCCGCCCGCTGCGTCCGCAGGCCTGCATGACGAGCGCGAAGGTACGCTCGGAGGCGCGGAAGTCGGGGACGTGCAATCCGACGTCGGCCGCGACGACCCCCGTCAGCGTTACCGATGGAAAGTCTAAACCCTTGGCGACCATCTGCGTTCCGACGAGAACGTCGCCGTCCTCGGAAAAGGCGCGCAAGATCCGCGCGTGGTCGCCGACGCGCGTCGTCGTATCGGAGTCCATGCGAAGCACGCTCGCGGCGGGAAAGAGCCGCCGCACCTCTTCCGCAACGCGCTCGGTCCCAACGCCCAGCTCTTTGACGTTCTCCCCACCGCAGTGACTGCAGCGCCGCGGTATCATCTCTCGATGATCGCAGTAATGACAGCGCAGCAATCCCTCGCCGCGGTGCACGGCGAGCGCAACGCTGCAGCGCGGGCACTCCGGGACCGTGCCGCAGTCCCGACAGAGCAAGAACCGCGCGCTGCCTCGGCGATTGACGAAGAGCACGCTCTTCTCGCGGCGCTCGATTCGCTCGGCCAGCTCCTGCGTGAGCGCTGCCGAAAAGATCCCACGGTTCCCTTGCGCAAACTCGCGCGAGAGATCGACCACCCGCACGTCGGGTAGCGGGCCGCCGGACGCGCGCTCGTGCATCTCGATCAGGCCGATGCGCCCGGCGCGCGCGGCAGCGTACGATTCGAGGGACGGCGTCGCACTTCCCAGCAGCAAAACGCCGCTTGCGATGCGCATGCGTTCCCGCGCAACGGCCACGGCATGATAGCGCGGCACTACGTCTTGCTTGTATGTGGTCTCGTGCGCCTCGTCGACGACGATAAGACGAACGTCCGCGAGCGGAGCGAAGACGGCGCTTCGCGCGCCGACCACGACGTCTACGGCGCTGCGCGCACATGCCTGCCAGGCGGCGACGCGCTCTGCATCGGAGAGCGCCGAATGCAGCACCGCAACGCGCTCCCCGAAGACGGCTTCGAAGCGCGCCGCCGTCTGCGGCGTTAGGGAGATTTCTGGCACTAGCACGATCGCGCGTCCGCCGCCGCGCACGACGCGAGCGATCGCCTCCAAGTACACCAGCGTCTTACCGCTCGCGGTCACGCCGTGCAGCAGCAGCTGCTCGAACGTGCCGGCGCGTAGAGCCGCGCCGACGCACTCCAAGGCGGAGCGCTGCTCCTGGGTCGGCTCCTCCATCGGAGCTGGAACTCCGCCCGAAGCGCGCGGTACGATGCGGTGCTCTTCGCGAATAGCACCGGAGCGCAGCGCGCGCGCGACGACCGCGCTCGAGAATCCGGCCAACAGAGCATCCGCTCGCGGCATCCCCGCACGAGCGGACACCGCCTCACGCAACGCCCGTGCCTTCTTCCCTCGTGCCTCGCGCTCGCCGGGAAACAGCACGCGCTCGCGATACTCATGCGTGCGGGCCGGCGCCATGCTCCGTTCGCGGCGGAGATCGCCGCTGCGTACGAGCACACCCAGGTATCGAAGCAGCGACGCGCGATCGCCGATGCGGCGAGCCTCCGGGTGCCGCAGCACACGCTCGAGCGGCATCGCCTGCTCGAAGTCCTCCCAGAGCAGCGTGAGAAGCCTGCGCGGTACCGATGGATAGCGCTCCGGGTCCGGCTGCGCTGCGACGCGAACGACGCGCTCGACGAGACGCGGCAACGCTTCGGCACGTACGATCGCGCTGAGCGCCTCCCCGAGCGTGCACACGTAGGCGTCTGCCACGAAGCGCGCAAGCTGCAACCCCGCGTCATCGAACGCGCGCGGTGCATCGAGCCGCTCGGCCACCGGCTTCACGTCGTGCGTGACCGCGCCCTCGTACGGGGCGCGCACGATGTAGGCGAGAACCTCTCGCCGCCCAAGCGGCACGCGAACGAGATCCCCGACGCGTAACGTCAGTTCTCGTGCGTCGTACGTCAACGGAAGATCGAAACGCGAGGAGCGAATCGCCGCCAATGCGTCGACCAAGCGCGCCACGCTTAGGGCTTTCCTAGCCCCGGTCGGCGGGCGCACGACGCATGAGCGCGAGCACCTCGAGCACCGCGGAGCGCGGAGCTTCACAATCGTAGAGCACGTCGCCGATCCTGCGTGGAAGCACGAACTGCTGGCGGCGGCCACGGCGCTTCTTGTCCGACGCCATCGCCGCCATTACGGCGCGCGGTTCGACGCTCGTACGCAGCGGCATCTCGAGCAGCGCCAGCAGCGCGAGCACGCGAAGATGATCGCGTTGCGAGAAGCGCGTCACACGCTGCGCGAGCAGGCCTGCGGCGCGCAGCCCTAGCGCCACCGCTGCGCCGTGCGTGATGCGATACCCGCTCGCACGCTCGTAGGCATGCCCGAAGGTGTGTCCCAAATTCAAGAGCGCGCGCTCGCCCTCTTCGCGCGGATCGCGCTCGACGATTGCGGCTTTCACGTCGACCGCGGCCGCGACGAGCTCGAGCCATGGCCAGCGCGAAAACGGGTGCGCGGCGAGGACCTCGAGGGACTCGAAGAGATCGCCTCCCACGATGATGCCGGCCTTCACGACCTCCGCGAGCCCCTCGCGCACGCAGCGATACGGCAAGGTCCGCAACGCGTCGACGTGTGCGAACACGCCGGCCGGATTGCGAAACGCCCCGGCCAGGTTCTTTCCGGTGGCAAGATCGACGCCCGTCTTACCGCCGATCGCGGCGTCTACCATCGCCACCAGCGAGGTTGCCACGTGGAGGTACGGCGTGCCACGAGCGTAGAGCGCACTCGCGAGGCCGAAGAGATCCGCGGCAACGCCGCCGCCAACGCCGACGACGACGGTCGAGCGTTCTGCGCCTGCGCGCGCGAGTGCGTCGAGCACTACTTCCAGTGTCGCGAACGTTTTACGTCGCTCGCCCAGGCGAACCGGAATCCCGGCGCTCGCCCCGCTCGCAAGCCTCTTCGCGAGCGACGCGACCGCAGGCTGCGCATCGTAGAGCACGACGAACCGTCCACCGCGCGCGCGTATCGCCTCACGCAGACTCGCGCGCACGTCGTGCGCTATGACGATAGGGTATCCAAGACGTTCGTTCTGCACGTTCACGATGCGACGCCGATCGCATGAAGATGCTCGTAGATAGCGTCGAGAATCGCCGATTGCGTCAACCCCTTGCACGCGATAGCCAGCTCCGCCTCGCGATAGAGCGGCGCGCGCTCTCGCAGCAGCGCTGCAACCACCGCTCGCGTGGGTGCCGGTCCGAGCATCGGGCGCAGCGTCTTCGATCTCCTGACCCGCTCGTAGATCCGCTCCGGCTCGACGTCGAGAAAGACGCGGTAGGCATGGCATTCGAGCAGGCGGCGTGTCGGGGCGTGGGTCGGCGCTCCTCCGCCGAGCGCCACTATCGACGGGCTAGAACTTCTCAACGCTCGTTCGACGGCATCGCGTTCGTAGGCGCGAAACGCCTGCTCCCCCTCGAGGTCGAAAATGCGCGCGATCGGCCCGTGAAGCCGAACGACCTCCGCATCGGTGTCGCAAAACGGCCGTTTCAGCCGCGCCGCCAGACGCTTGCCTATGGTGGACTTCCCCGACGCCATGAAACCCATCAGCGCGATGTGGCGCCTGCTCTCCACCGTACGATTACGAGAACAAATCGCGAGCCGCGGCCACGGAGCGGCGCAGGTTGTCGAGCGTCTCCGCAAGCGAGTCGCCACCGAACTTCTCGAGCACCGGTCCGGTGAGCGCGAGGCGTACCATCGCTTCCCCGACGATCGCAGCAGCCGGAACGACGCAGACGTCACTACGCACGATCGTCGCGGGAGCAGCGCTGCCCGAGTGGAGATTCACCGACGGCGCAGCCTTCATGAGCGTCGGGATCGGCTTGACCGATACGCGCGCAACGATCGGCTCACCGTTCGACATGCCGCCTTCGATGCCGCCCGCGCGATTGCTCGGCCGCACGACCTTGCCGTACGCGCCGCCGGACGGCTCGAGCGCAAAGAGATCGTGCGCTTGCGAGCCGGGAAGGCGTGCCACGTCGCCACCCGCGCCGATCTCGACGGCCTTGACCGTCTGCATGCCCATCAATGCTCCCGCGAGCACGCCGTCGAGGCGCTGGTTCGGTTGGCGATTGCTTCCGATACCTGCGGGGACGCCGTCGACGCGTACCACGAAGCTGCCGCCGAGCGTGTCACCGCCGGCTTTTGCTTGATCGATCGCCGCAATCATTGCGCGCTCGGTTTCGAGATGCGGGCAGCGCACGTCGCTGCGCTCGACCTCATCCTGTTCCCACTCGTCGAGCTCGGGCGCGGCGACCGGCCCGATGCGGCTGACGTAGCTGCGCGTCGTCATGCCGAGCTCCTCGAGCAGCTGCGCGCAAATGGCGCCTAGGCAGACGCGCATCGCCGTTTCGCGCGCGGACGCGCGCTCGAGCACGTTGCGCAAGTCGCGTTGCCGGTACTTGAGCGCGCCGGCATAGTCGGCGTGCCCGGGACGCGGATTCGTCAGAGGCGGTCCAGAGCCCGTCAGCGGATCCATCAACGCGCGGTTGTTCTCGAAATCGCGATTCCGCACGATTACCGCAACCGGGGAACCCAGCGTCTCCCCGCCCCGTACGCCGGCCAGGAACTCCACGCGGTCGCTCTCGATCTTCATGCGAGCTCCACGCCCGTATCCGCCTTGGCGGCGCGCGAGGGTCGCATCGACGCGTTCCGCGTCGATGCGCACGTGCGCCGGCAGCCCGTCGAGAATGCCGACGAGCGCCGGACCGTGCGATTCCCCGGCCGTCAAGTAGCGGAACATCTTCGCGCGGACATTCGCCGCGCGGAGCTGGCGTGCCTCGGGTGCAAGCACGGCATGACTTGCGCAACGTTGAAAGGGCAACGCGTCGCGAGCTTCGCCGCAGATGCCGTAAGCCCGACGATATTCCGGCGTTCAAGCACGCGACGAGCTCTTCGAAACCGCGGGCCGGCACGTCGGCGCCGCGCACTGACGCGCTAGATCGCCTTTCCGGCGCGCGTCTCGGTCGCGATCGCGGCGAGAAACGCGTGAAGCTCCGCCGCTCGTTGCGCGCCGATGCGGCGAGCCGCTCGCGTGATGAGGCGCGGCGGAATCTCCCGCAGGAGCGTGCGGAGCGTTCGCAGCGCTGGTGCGAATGATGCGGACTTCGCTCCCATCAGCGCGATCATGCGCGCCGCACCCACGTCCCCGAGGAAGTCGAGCGAGTCGGCGTCGTGCAGCACGATCGCGGTCGGATCGGTGCCAGGGTTCGCATAGTACATGTGCCCGCGCTCCGCTTCCTGAACCGCGGCGATCTTGCGCATCGGGAACCCCACCGCGCGAAGAAGCGCTGGGCTCTGCTGCGCCGCGCAGGCACCGTGCTCGAGATGCGTGTCGGCGCACGGCATGAATGCTGCCATGTCGTGAAGGAACGCTGCCGCGAAGAGCACGTCGGTGTCGACGCGTAGCCCGTCGGCTCGCGCGAGGTCCATCGCGAGGCGGTAGTTGCGCTCGGAGTGCTGCCAGCCCCAGGCGGGATGGACGAACTTCGCACGCGCAAGCTCGTAGACGCGCACCTTCCACGCGGCATCGAGTGGGATACCGGTGGCCGTCACCGCGGGGACCGGCGGCGTGCTCGGTGCGACCAGCAGCAACGTCAGCAGGAGTGCTGCCGGGCGCGCGTTCACGAGTACGGCACCGGTACGCGCTCGTAGCGCGACAGATACCACGCGACCGGAATGCCGAAGAACACGACGTGGGCTACGGCCTGGATTCCGATGTCGTGCCAAGTCGTCGGTAGCGGAGCGAGCCCGCGCGCGTACACCACCACGTCCATCACGCCGTTCGCGGCCAGGCCGAAGATCGTTCCCCCGAGCAACGGGCGCCCCAAAAGGCCGCTCATCTGCGCGGCGTACGCATAGATGATTGCGGCGACGACCGCGATTGCGAAATGAATCCCGATTCCGGCCCATGCGTAGTTCGTCGTCGTGAACGCAGTCCGCCCGAGGATGCCCGAAGCTATTACTTGATACGTCGTCGGATAGCGCGCCAGCCCGATCGCGAAGAGAAACGCGCCGAAGATGAGTCCGCCGAGAGTTCCTGCGACGAATCCGCCGGCCACGAACGAACGCGCCGCGGGGTGCGTGATGTAGCGGGCCATGTAGGGCTTTTATGTCGAAGTCATAGCGAATGAACCCTTCCGGTCGCCGGACCCTATGGCCGGTTGCGGTGCTGATCGTTGTCCTGGGCGCCGCATTTGCCTGGTGGATCTTGCATCCGGTGACACGACACCAGCGGCAGCCGGTCGCGCGCGTCGTCGCCTCCGCTACACCGTCTCCGGCGGTTACCGGCGCGGCGGCATTCCCGCCGAGCACCGTAACGCCGTCCGCCGCCCCCGCGGCGTCGGGCGCCGAACTCGCCATCGTGATCGACGATTGCGGGCAATGGCTGCAGATGGAGCGCGCCTTCATCGCACTTCCGGTTCCGTTGACGTTGGCCGTGCTGCCCGACGTCCCGTACACGCACCTCATCGCCGGCGAAGCCGCTGCGGCCGGCAAGGGCGTGATGCTGCATCTGCCGATGGAGACGATCTCCGGGCTCAATCCCGGTCCCGGGAAGGTGACGACCGAGATGAGCGATGCGCAGATCGTGGCCCAGGTCGGCGCCGATCTCGCGGACGTACCGCTAGCAGAAGGGGTGAACAATCACGAGGGAAGCAAGGCGACTGCCGATCCCCGCGTCATGCGCGACGTGGCGGCCGCCCTGAAGAAGCACGGCAACCTCTTCTTCGTCGACTCGCTGACGATCGGCGATTCAGTAGCGGCGGCCCGGACGCGCGATGCCGGAATCCCGACGGCAACGCGCGACGTCTTCCTCGACGACCGCGCCGACGTCGCCTACATCGAGTCCCAGCTGCTCTCCGCCGCGAGCATCGCCAGGGAACGCGGAAGTGCGATTGCGATCGGACACCCGCGCCCGACGACGCTTGCGGCGATCCGGGCGCTCATACCCCGGCTCCAGGCCGAAGGGATCCGCTTCGTTCTCGTGCGCCGTCTGGTTGCCTCGGGCTCGCAACCGACCTCCGAAAGCTCGGGTCGCAAATAGGGTAAGCTGCACGGAAGCCCGGGCAGCGTGTCTTTTCGGAAAAGGAGCAACGGCATGCTTGTCAGCGTCAGCGTCGGGATATTGATCGCCCGGCTACTCGTCGGAGGGAGCCTCGCAGCGCACGGCGCGCAGAAACTCTTCGGCTGGTTCGGCGGTCACGGCCCCACCGGGACCGGCGCATTCTTCGAACAACTCGGCTTTCGTCCGGGCACGCTCTTTGCCGTGGCGGCAGGCTTAGGCGAGTTCGTCGGCGGGATCCTCACGCTGCTCGGGCTCCTCGGCGCTACGGGACCCGCGCTCATCGTCCTCGTGATGCTGGTGGCGATCTTCACCGTGCACATTTCGAAGGGCTTCTTCGCCGCCAACGGCGGCTGGGAGCTTCCCGCGATGAACGTCGCCGCGGTGCTCGGGATCGCTTTTGCAACCAACGGGATCTACTCGCTCGACGCCGTCCTCGGCGTGCATTTCCTGACGAACCCGGCTCACGTCTGGATGGCGCTCGTCGCGGCAATCGTTCTCGCGCTCCTCAGTATCGTCGCGCGCCGGCCTGCGGCCGCACCGAGCAGCAGCTAGGATACGGCAGCGGCGTCCTGCGCGGCATCGCAGGGCCATGCCACACGGGGCGCGGCGTCGGAATCGGCGCCGGAGTGAAAACGACGTGGGGCGCGACCTGTGCGGCGAATGGATCGAACGGCACCGGCGTCGCGACCGACGCCGTCTGCGGGGTACGCACGTCGACCGCGCGCGCCTTCGAATCGTACCGCACGGACTCGCCGAGGGCGCGCAGGATCGGGGCGATCGCGACGTACTGCCGGTCCAGCGCATCCGGCGTGACGCTGCGTAAAGCCACGCGCGCGTAGCGCGCGCCGCGATCGATCACGAGCGTTCCGGCTCTGTATTCGAGCCTATCCGCAATACGCGTGACGTAGGGTGCTAACGGCGCATACGTGCGGCCCGCTGCGACGTATGCTCGGGCATATGCCGCTACCGGCCGCCCGTCCAACAGCACCGTAACCGCCACGGCGAGTGGGAGTATCGGCATCCTACGGCGATACTTCATCGCGAATGGAGCGACTCTTTCCGGCGCTTCGGGATGCATGGCGCGGGTTTCAACGTGACAACTGCGGCTTTCTTGCCCAGGCTCTCGCGTTCAACGCGATCTTTGCGCTCTTCCCCCTCGCCGTGCTCGTTCTCGCCGCGGTCTCGCTCGTGATCCCAGACGCTGAGCGCCGAGCGCTGCTCCTTCTCGGTACGCTCGCGCCGCCGCTGCGCGACTTCATCGAGGTCAACCTGCGGACGTACATCTATGGCCGCGGCGTATCGAGCGCGATCGCGCTGTTGATCCTGCTCTGGTCCGGCAAGAATCTCTTTATGGGCGTGACGGTCGCTCTCGACCGCGCGCTC
The DNA here is from genome assembly GCA_035532035.1 of Candidatus Dormiibacterota bacterium. Lineage (NCBI taxonomy): Bacteria > Bacillati > Candidatus Dormiibacterota > Candidatus Dormiibacterota bacterium. The sequence continues at coordinate 10,544 of DATKRS010000025.1, read as the reverse complement.
GGCGTCCCGATCGGCCGCCCGTTCTTCAACCACCTCGCGCTTTCGCTCGTGATGCTTCCGCTCTCAGGCGTGCTGCTCGTCATCGCGGTAGGGCTGCCGGTGCTGCTCGAGCTCTTCATGCGGTTCGCTCGCGTCAGCGACGCGGCGCATCTCACCCACATCGGCGCCTACGTCGTTTCCATACTCCTCGTCTTCACGGTCTCGCTGATCTTTTACGCGGTACTGCCGAACCGCAAGGCCTCGCTTCGCTTCGCGCTTCCGGGCGCGTTCTTCGTGGGTGCGACCTGGCCGCTCGCGCAATACGCCTTCGCGCAATACACTCTGCACGTCAACTTCCTGCGCATCTATGGCGTCCTATCGGCGCCTCTCGCGCTGCTCTTGTGGTTCTACGTCATCGGCACGATCTTTCTCTACGGGGCGCAGCTCTGCGGCGTCTACGCGAAGAGCGAGCAGCGGTGACGCTCGTCTTCGTCCACGGCGCCGGCTGCACGCGCGACGTCTTCATGCATCAGACCGGTGCCTTTCCCGGCAGCATCGCGCTCGAGCTTCCCGGCGAGGAGGCAGGCCTCGAGCGTGTCGAGGATTTCGCCGCAGCAGTCGCCGATGCAGTACGCGACGCCGGTATCCGCAACGCGGTTCTCTGTGGGAGCTCGATGGGCGGCGCAATTGCGCTGGAGCTTGCACTGCAGCGCAACGCCCGCGTGCGAGCGCTCGTGCTCCTTGGCTCCGGAGCGAGGCTGCGCGTCGCACCGGCCATTCTCGAGGCGCTCGAGGCGGATTTCCCATCGGCGTCGCGCGACTTCGCGCGACGCCTTTTCGCCGAGCCGGCACCCGGCCTCGTGGAAACGGCGGTACGCATGCTCGAGCGCAGAGGGCAGCGGCAGACGCTTGCGGACCTTCGCGCCTGCGACGCCTTCGACCGCGTCGAGCGGCTCGGCGAGATTCGGCTTCCCGTCCTGGCGCTGAACGGCAGCCTCGATACGCTCACACCTCCAAAATACGCTCTTCTGCTCGGCGACCGGATTTCTGGCGCCAAAGTCGAAACCGTAGAGCACGCCGGGCATCTTGCCATGCTCGAACGCCCGCGCGAGACGAACGCCGCTCTGCAGGCGTTCCTCGATAGCCTCGCCTGAGATAGGGAAGGGACAACCTCTGCGGATGCGCCGGATCTTTATCGTCTATGCCTTCTGCTGCGGAGTCGCCCTGCTCGCGGCGGCGCCTCGCTCGCCGGTTCCACCCACGCCGACCCCCAGGCCGAGCGCGACCGTCAATCTCAATCTCTCCTCACTGAACCCGACCGTGCTCATCTACCCGTTCGATACCGCCGGAGGGCTCGATGCGAAGGTTGGAACGCAGGTCGCGACGATCTTCTCGCGTGAGTTCACGACTGCGGGGAACGTCAATATTCTGCCGGTTCCCAGCGGCATCCAGCGCGCCGCTCTGCTCACGAACGCACGCGCACGCAAGGCCGACTACTACATTACCGGGTACGTTACGCCGATCGGCGACAGCATATCGGTCGTCGTCCAAGTCGTGAGCGTCCAGAGCGGCGTCATCGTGTTTGCGCAGACGGCTCAGGTGTACGGCGTGAACGACGCGCGCTCCATCGCGCTCGCCTGCCACGATGCCGTCCTCCAGCTCTCGGGAACCAACGTCAGCGTCACGACCGCCGAGTCGGCGACGGCGGCGCCATCAACTGCACCGACCAACGGAGCGCAGTTCAGCCTCGGTCATCTCTTCGCGCACCACGGACGCACCGCGGCGCCGGTCACACCCATGCCGTCCGCAAAGCCATCGCGTGGCGTCATCATCATCGCGGTCCATAGCCAGAGCGCGCTTCCGGCATCGGAGCTCTCCCACGCGACCACTCTGCTCGAGCACGACCTCGCCGCGCACTTCGCCGTACGTAACGGCGGCGCCGCGCCCACAAATCTGCACACGGCCGCCGACTCCATCTGCGGCGCGGATCGCGACAACACGATCGCAACGGGGACGCTAGTCCTTCAGCGTATCGGCGGCTTGCGGCCCCACACGAAGAGCATCTTCACGCTCCAGGTGTGGACGTGCTTCGGCGACGTGCTCTATCAGACGACCGCGAGCGACTTCGACATCGCTAAGGCCGTCGCGAGCGCCGTGTCCGATTACGTCACGACCCATCCGAGCAACGGCTGACGAACTCAGTCTTCCAGAAGCCCACTCGGCGGGTCGACGGTGATACTGCGGCCCGCTAGATCGATTCCGCGTACGATCGCGCTCACCATCGGAACCATACGTCCGCCGACCACGAGCATGTCGCTCGCGGGGAAGTGTTCGACGCGCTCCACCGTTCCGTACGATCGGCCTCTCACGTCGACCACCGCGCATCCGACGAGATCTGCGTCCAGAAACTCCCCACATGCAAGTGGAACCGACTCGCGCGGCGCGTACAGCGTCGCGCCGGCGAACTTTTGCGCCTTCGTCCGGTCGGCGACGCCCTCGAGAAGCACGAGCAGCCTCCCGGCATGTTCGCGCACGGCGCCCAGACGCACCGTCCCTTCGCCGTCGCGCACCTCATAGCGAAAAGTCGCACCCGGCACGAACAGCGAGCGCGCCGCCTGCGTGGGATCGCATTTCAGCTCGCCCGCGATGCCGAAGCATCCCGCGATCCTTCCGACGGGGATCTCCTCAGCCGTCGGTCGCCAGCGGCTGCGCCGCCTCCTCGCTGTCGATGATGTCGACCGCGACGCGGCTCTCAGCGCTCGCGCGTACGAGCGTGCGCAGTGCCTGCGCCACGCGTCCATTGCGACCGATCACCCTTCCAAGGTCTTCCGGATCGACAACGAGCTCGATGACCGGCTCGCCGCTCTCGTCCGTGAACAACTCGACGTTCACGCCGTCCGCCTTGCTGACGAGGCGCTTCGCAAGGAATCCGAGCAGCTCGCTCGCACGCCGCGTCGACGCCCACGGATCCGCAGAAACCTTGCGCGGTTGTTCGCGCCGCTCGCGCTCGTCTCTGCGCCGCGGTCTCGGCTGACGCTCGCGACGCTGCGCCCCTTCCTCGAGCTCCACGTCGTCGATGATCGTCTCACTGGAAGCGATCTTACGGGCGGGTAACTGCGAGCGTCGCTCGAGCTCCGTCTCCTCTCCGAAGAGGCCGAACTCGTCATCGAATGCGCTCATGCTTGCCTACCTCGCCTTGCCGACTTTGGGTGCGCGCTTCGTTGCGCGCAAAGGTGCGCGCTCGCAGATGCCGCGCTCGGCGAGCAAACGGCGAACCGTCGGCGTCGGCTGTGCGCCCTTCGCGAGCCACTCCTTTGCTTTGCCTTCATCGACGACGAGCGTCTTCGGCTCGGTGCGCGGATTATAGTGTCCGAGAATCTCGATGAACCGCCCGTCGCGCGGCGAGTGTGAATCCGCAACGACGAAGCGGTACGTCGGTTGCTTCTTCGCTCCCATGCGGCGTAATCGTATCTTGACCATCTTTTCCTTTACTTCTGCAACTCTGGTTTACCGTCCCAGGAATGCGCCCGGCACGCGCCCGCGACGCTGGCCGCCCAGCTGCTTCATCATCTTGCGCGTGTCGTCAAACTGGCGGATCAGCCGGTTCACGTCCGAGACCTGCGTACCCGACCCGAATGCGATGCGTTTGCGCCGCGAGCCGTCGAGCACCTCCGGATCGCGGCGCTCGCGCCGCGTCATCGAGCAGATGATCGCCTCGACCTTGGACAGCTCCCCCTCCGGGACGGTAAAATCTTTCGGAAGGTTGCGGGACATGCCGGGGATCATCTTCACGAGCTCTGCCACGGAGCCCATCTTTCTAATCTGGCGCAGCTGCTCGAGAAAGTCGTCGAGCGTGAACGCATTGCGCAACAGCTTCTGCTCGAGCTTCTTCGCCTGCTCCTCCGAGTAGAGCGCCTGCGTGCGCTCGATGAGCGTCATGACGTCTCCCATGCCGAGGATTCGCGAAGCCATGCGATCGGCATGGAATGGCTCGAGCGCCGATACGCGCTCGCCGACGCCGACGAACTTGATCGGTGCACCCGTCGCCTCGAAGATCGAGAGCGCAGCGCCTCCGCGCGTGTCGCCGTCGAGCTTCGTCAGGACGACGCCCGTGATGCCGAGACGTTCGTGGAACGCCTTCGCAATGCTCGTCGCTTCTTGGCCCGTCATCGCGTCGGCGACGAGCAGCACCTCGACTGGTTTTGAAACATCCTTGATGCGCTCGAGCTCCTGCATCAGCGCGTCGTCGATCTGCAGCCGCCCGGCCGTGTCGACGATCACCGTCGAGAGTCCCAGCCTTACTGCCTCGGCGACGCCGCGGCGCACGATCTCGACCGGATCGCTCCCCGCGGCCTCGAATACTGGAAGGTCGATTTGTTTACCGAGCATCTGGAGCTGCTCGACCGCGGCAGGGCGGTAGACGTCCGCCGCAATCAGCAAGGAACGTCGCCCCTGTTCCTTCAGACGCAGGGCGAGTTTTGCGGTCTGCGTCGTCTTGCCCGAGCCTTGCAGCCCGACGAGCAGAATCACGGACGGCGGCGCGTCTGCGAAGTGCAAGCGCGCTTGCGACGCGTCTGCCGGTCCGAGCAGCGCGACGAGTTCGTCGTGCACGACCCGGAGGATCGTCTGCTGCGGCGTGAGCGACGCGAGCACGTCGGATCCGAGCGCCTTTTCCTTGACGCGGGCAGCGAACGCCCGCGCCGCCGAAAGCGATACGTCGGCTTCGAGCAACGCAACGCGAACCTCGCGCAGCGCCTCGTTCAGCTCAGCTTCCGTGACCTTTCCTCGCCCGGTCAGGCGCGAGAAAATCGCGCCGAGGCGGTCGCTCAGCTGATCAAACACGATCGGAAGCCCGCCGTTCGCTCTTACGCGTTCGCAGTGCTTTCGTCGATTCGTTTCACCGCGTCGCCGACGGTCTTGATCTTCTCCGCTTCTTCGTCGGGGATGTCGATGTTGAACTCGGTCTCGAACGCCATCACCAACTCGACCTGGTCGAGCGAATCGGCGCCCAGGTCGTCGGTGATCGACGCCTCGGGAGTAACCTCCGCCTCGTCCACGCCGAGCTGCTCGACGATGATCTTCTTCACTTTTTCGAACGTGGTAGCCATAGCTCTCCCTTCACATCACGACCCCGCCGTCGACGACGATGGTCTGGCCGGTTATGTACCCTGCGGCGCTCGAACAGAGGAACGCCACGACGCCGCTGACGTCCTCCGGGGTTCCGGGGCGCCCGAGGGCGGCCTGCTTGACGAGCATCTCTCTTGCGGCTTCGGGCATCTTCTCGGTCATCGCCGTCTCGATCAGACCGGGCGCGACGGCGTTGACTCTTATATTCCTCGAACCCAACTCCTTTGCAGCCGACTTGCACAGGCCGATCAGCCCGGCTTTGGTCGCAGCATACGCCGCCTGGCCTGCGTTTCCGGTCAACCCCACGATGCTCGAGACCAGCACGATCGACCCGCTCCGCTGTTTCATCATCGGCTTGGCCACCGCTCCGCACAGATAAAACGCCGATTTCAGATTCGCGTCGATCAGCCGGTCGAGGACGTCGTCCTTCAGCCGAAGCAGCAGCGCGTCGGCCGATTGCCCCGCGTTCGCCACGGCCGCGTCGACGCGCCCGTAACGCTGCACGGTCTCTTCGACGGCGCTCTCGATCGCATCGCGATGCGTCACGTCCGCGATCACGACATGTGCGCTCGCGCCGACGCGCGCCGCAGCGCAAAAGCCCGCCGTCTCTTCGAGCGCCGCTCGATCGCGCCCGACGAGCGCGACGTCCGCGCCGGCCTTCGCGAGCTCGACCGCGATCGCACGTCCGATACCGCGGCTCGCCCCGGTGATGAGCGCCGCTTGACCGGCAAACCTCATACGGCCGTGCCTTGCGCGCACGCGTCGCGGAGCGCCAGGACGCCGTGCATGTCGCTCACCGCGAGCGTCCGCGGCGCATCCGGCAGTCGCCGCATCATCCCCGTGAGCACCGGACTCGCCCCGAACTCCACGACCATGTCGAGCCCGTAGCGGAGCAAGGCCTCTGACGTTTCGTGCCACCGCACCTCGTCGGTGACCGAGCGCACGAGGTTGATCTTGATCGTTTCGACATCGCGGTACGCCCGGCCGTCGACGTTCGAGATCACGTCGAAGCGCGGCAACGATACCGGCATCGCCGCGACTGCCGCCGCGAATCGCGCCACCGCGGGACGCATCAGCTCCGAATGCCATGCGCCGGAGACGTTCAGGGGAACCACGCGTTTGGCACCCGATTCGAGCAACGCATCACCCGCCACGCGAAGCGCTTCGAGGTCCCCGCTCAGAACGATCTGCGTGGGTGAGTTGAAGTTTGCGAGCTGCAGAACCGCACCGCGCTCGTCGTGGACGCGCTTCACGATCGGGCGCACGCGCTCGGCCTCGAGCCCCAGGACCGCAGACATTCCGCCCGCGCTGCGCTGCGCTGCCTCGTGCATCGCGCGCGCGCGTTCGTCGACGACGTGCACGGCGTCCTCGAACGCGATTGCCCCGGCAACGACCAAACTGCAGAACTCCGCAAACGAGTGCCCGGCGCTCACGATTGCCGCAACGCCGGACGCGGCGAAAAGCGCGACGTTGGTCGTGAAGATCGCCGGCTGACTGTACTGCGTCTCGCGCAGAGTCTCTTCGGGCCCCTCCCGCACGAGCGCGAGCAGGTCGTAACCCAGGACGCGCGCAGCACGCTCGAAGAGCTCGCGTGCGGCGGGGACGTGCGTCGCAACGTCGACGCCCATCCCGACGCCTTGCGATCCCTGACCGGGAAAGACGGCCGCGATGCGCTTCACGCATGCTCCTGCTGTGGCCCAACCGCGCTCCAGCGCCAGACGACCGCGCCCCACGAGAGGCCGGCACCGAAGCCGACAAACAGCACCACGTCGCCGTCGCGCAGGCGCCCCTCGTCGACCGCCTCGGCGAGCGCCATAGGGATGGACGCGGACGACGTGTTCCCGTACTCCTGTATGTTGATGAGCACGCGCTCGCGCGGCAGCTCGAGATACTTTACCGCTGCGTCGATGATACGGCGATTCGCTTGATGCGGGATCAGGAAGCTGATGTCGTGCCGGGTGAGTCCCGCGCGGCCGAGCGCGATGTCGGTTGCGCCAATCATGCTGGTGACGGCGAACTTAAAGACCTCCCGGCCTTCCATTTGAATGTATTGGAGACCGGCATCGATGGCTGCATGGTCGACGGGGTGGCGCGAGCCGCCCGCTTCCTGGAAGAGGGTGGACGGCGTCGTTCCGTCCGCACCGAGCTCCGCCGCGAGAAAGCAGTCGCGCTCCGATGCTTCCAGGACGACCGCGCCCGCACCGTCGCCGAAGAGAATAGCCGTCGAGCGATCCTGCTTGTTCGTGATCTTCGAAAGCGTCTCGGCTCCGACGAGCAGCACGCGACGGTAGATGCCCGAGCGCACGAGTCCTGCCGCGACCGTGAGCCCGTAGATGAAGCCGCTGCACGCGATCGAGAGGTCAAAGGCGGCTTTCCCGACGGCGCCGAGTTTCGCAGCCATGATGCACGCCGTGGCGGGAAAGAGATAGTCGGGCGTGGCGGTTGCGACGATGAAGCAATCGATCTCGTCGGCGCGCACCCCTGCTTGCGCGAGTGCGCCGCGCGCGGCCGCGATCGCGAGGTCACTCGTCGCTTCGTTCTCCGATGCCCAGTGACGCCGCTTCATGCCGGTGCGAACGGTAATCCATTCGTCCGATGTGTCGAGCCAACGCTCGAAGTCTTCGTTGGTGACGATTCGCTCGGGCGCATACCGTGCGGCGCCCGCAATTCTCACTCCACGAAGGGCCAATGCGCGGCTTCCGCGTTACGCGCCGGCGTGTTCGTCGCCGACGTCGACGACGTGCCGGCCGTTGTACGTACCGCAGCTCTCACACGCGAAATGCGGACGCTTCGGCTGCTTGCACTGGGGGCACTGCACCGTCGTTACCGGTTGCAGTTTCCAGTTTGCCGCCCGGCGGCTGCGCGTCTTGCTGCGCGGGGTCTTCCATTTTAGATTTGCCACGATACTCTCATCCCTTTTAAAACTCTGCTGGCCCCTCGTGCCGCGGACACCGTACTCCCATCGGCAGGGCACTCAATACTACCTGCTGCGCGAGGTCGGCAACGTCGAAATGGCTTCCCACCAGCACGTTGCCTTCGCCGAACGGATCCGCATCGCGTCCCGCCTGCGAATCGAAATGCTCGTCCACGTCCACGTGGACGTCGAAGCCGATCGGATCGAGACAAACGTCGCACTCGCCGCTCGCGCGAGCGTCGACCGAGCCTTCGACCTCGAGCCACCCGTTGGTCGAGCGCAATCGCAGCCGCACCGACGCCGGCTGTTCGAAGACCACGCCTTCGAAGCTCTCGATCGGCGCCTCGTCTTCGATCTCGACGGTGTTGCGACTGCCCGCGAGCAGCGCACTGACGTCGACCCTGTGCCCTCGAACCAAACTCGCACATTTTAGGCCTCCCCCCTCCTCTTGTCAAACGCGCGTCCTTGCGTGAAGAGCCGGGCGATGAGCTCGATTGCAGCGACCTCCCTCTCCCAGCACGGTGTCGCCTATGCCGGGGCCATAGCCCAGGCTGCCCGCGAGCACGGCCTCGCCCCAGCCTTGCTCGCTGCCGTAGCCGCCCAAGAGACCGGCGGCCCAGGCAGCAACGCCGGGCACAACATCGTCGGCGACGGCGGCCACGGGCACGGCGTCTTTCAGATCGACGACCGCTATCACGCCTTTGCGCGCAGCGCCGCGGCAATGGACCCTGCGCAGAATGCCGAGTACGCCGCCACGATGCTCTCTGGACTGATCCACAGGTACGGCAGCGTTCACCGCGCGCTCAGCGCGTACAACGCCGGCGACCCGGAGGCGACCGGCAGCGTCACGGACTGGGCCGACGGCCGGCGTCTCGGCTACGCAGACTCCGTTCTCCGTCACGAGGCGTTGATCGGTGGCAGCGCACCCGAATCGACAGGCAGCCTGGCGTCCCAGGCCCAGACGGTCGCGCCGTCGGCGCTCGCCCTAATGCCATTTTCGCCGGCGCTCCCGCCCGCGGCACACTTGCGCGCGTTTCGTGACGCGGCGTTCTTCGATGCCGGCGACGGCGATGCTGACGACGACCTCAGCACCACGTAAAGGAGCAAAGCATGTCATTCTTACTTCCCTTGGCGCTCGGCGCGGGCAGCTCGCTGCTCGGTGGACTCTTCAGCAGCGCGTCGTCCGCGGCGCAGAACGGCGCCATGAACGCCATCAACACGCAGGACCAGAACTTCCAGCTCGGGCTCTACGCATCGCAAATGGCCAACCAAGAGCAGCTCTCACTGCAGTCGACGATGTTCGATCAAATGATGGACGAGCGCTCGGAGAACATGCGCGAGATCAACACGCTGCGCAACGTGGATATGGCAGAGCGTAAGGCCGACGACGAGATCACGAAGAAGTTCATCCAGACGATCACGCAATGACGCCGGCACTCTATCCCATCAGATGGCGCTGCTCCGTGACGCGCGGCGCAGCGCCACCCTCCCCGGCACAGGACCCGGATGCGCAAGCCGCCGTCGCAGCGCAGCATGCGGCCTTCGACGAACGGCAGGCCGAGCACGCCGAGTTGCTGCGCGAGCTGGATGCGTTAGAGACGTTGATGCTCGCACAGCTCAAGAACGAAGACGAGATCATGAAAAAGTGGATCGCCTTGATTTGAGCCCATTCGACATGCACGAAAGCGCCGCCGCGAGGAGCGCGGGCGGCGGGCGCGAAGCGTGGGGGCTCTCGGGCCGTTAGCTCAGCTGGTTAGAGCGCATGCTTGATAAGCATGAGGTCCCAAGTTCGAACCTTGGATGGCCCACCAGGAACCCCGTAATGGCGGGGGTTTTTGTTGATCGGCGCTGAGCGCAAATCGCCAGGCACCGATCGAAGCACGTCACCGACAGCCTCTCTGGCAACCGAGCGGCTTGAAACAGGCTGGGCTGATCGTCCGGTCCCTTCCCGCTCTTGGCACGGCGATCGTTCCAACCTGATCCGTCGATGCGCTGACGGATCCGGCCCCGTGGGAAGAGACGCTTACGTTGCGCGTGACACTGCTCACATCGAATCGTCATGATTCCGTGGGGGACATTGACGCGAGTTCGTGTGCGGTTGCAAGGTAGAAGCATGGTCCTCACCACCTCTGCAGCGAGTCCACTCCATGCGTCGGTCTCCGAGCGCGCAAAACGGCTCTGCGCCCGGCCGCGCATCGACGGGGCCCCTTGTCGCGGGCTCGTGCGCTACGCCTGCACGCGGGACACCTGCAGCTTGCTGCTCTGCGGGATGCACGTCGTGCGCGAGCCGCTGCGCTGCCCGGTCTGCGCGGCCCCGGCAACGGTGCTGCGACCGCTCAAGCTGCGCCCGGCTAGGGACCGAGTCGCCTGACGCGAGGGGCCGGGAAAGGCGCCCGGTCAGGGCCCTTGCGCGTCCCTCCTCGGCCCCGACTTTGCACGCTCGCGCTGCGGCACCCCGCCCGGTGACCGCCGCTGCCGCGCGATGTGGTGCGGCGCGGCGTGCTACGGCCGCACCGTCACCGAC
>DATKRS010000024.1 GCA_035532035.1 Candidatus Dormiibacterota bacterium | reverse complement strand
CGACACGTTCGACTTCGCGAACACGCAAGGCATGCGGCCGGATTTGACCGCGCACACTGCCGTCGTCGGCGCCACGTCGTACGTGCGCTTCGAAGGCGTGACGAGCTATCTCGTCGGCCTCGGCTTCCCGCTGCCGTCGTTCTACGTCAGCTTCGCCCCGACGCCGGCACTCGCGCGCAACTCGCTCTCGGGCGCGTGGGCCGACCTCACCTATCAGGCGACCGGAAACGCGAACTCCATCACGGCCTTTCACACCCGCTACGACCCGACCAATCACATCTACGAAAGCTTCGAGCAGCATTTCGCGGGCCAGCACGAGTACGCGGTCTTCTCGCTCAATCCCGCGACCGCACCGGCGAAGTTCTGGAACCTCGTGACGGGCGACACGATCGGCAGCCGCCTGCAGCTGAATACGTTTACGCAGTTGTACACGTATCAGTACGGGTTCGGCAAGCCACACGCGGCGGCGCAGTACACGATCGTGCAGGCGAGCCAGGCGCTGCCGCGTTGGTCGCTGCAAGCGTACGCGAACCTCACGAACTTCAACCTCCTTGGCCCGGGAGCCACGGGCGGGCTGCCCAACGGAGAGACGGTGGGCGAGCTCGATCATCCTTCGCAGCTCGAACTCAACGCGAGCTCGTCCCCGGAGCGCATCTTCGGATCGCCCTTCTACGAGCAGCTTACCTTCGGCGCGGGCTTCGCGCACGATTCGTACGGCAACGGCTTGCAGGGGTACGGCGGGGTGACGTACACGACGATATGGAACCAGCTCGTCGGCTTCACGATCTCGCTCCCACAGCTCGAGTTCGGCAACATCAACAGCCGCTACGACCATTACATCCTCTCGGGGTCGTTCACGAAGCAGCGTCAGTGGTACAGCGTGCCGCATCACGTCGACACCACCTCGTTCGTGGCGACGCTGAGCAGGCAGATCACGCACACGATCGGCGTCTACGCGGGATACAGCGTGCTCAACACGGGCGACTACTATCTGCGCGGCGGCTACTCGGTCTCCTCACCGCTCATCAACGGCGTCTACGATCCGGGCTTCCAGGCCTTCAAGGGCGTTGCGACGCAGCGCACGTTCACCTTCGCGACCAACTACGTGCCGAGCCCGGAGTTCACGCTCAGCCTCACCTATCGCCATCACGACGATTTCCCGGCGCCCGTCCCCGGCGTCTTTCCGCTGCCGCTGCTCAACCCGCTGGGGCAGTTCATCTCCGCCAACTGGCTCGGCCAGCCGCCAAACGAGCTGACGCCTGAGGTTCACGTGCGCGTCTCGAAGCACATCGCGCTCGACGTCGCGCGCACGTACTACTTCGGCTTCGCAACGCTGAAGTGGAGCCCGTCGGTCTTGCTGCAGGTGACGAACCAATGAGATCTGCGGGCGCCGTTCTCGTCGCGCTCTGCCTCGCGATCCTCGCGAGCGTGGGCGCCGGCGCGCAGGCCGTGCGCGTGACGGGCCAGCTGCTCGCCTATCAAAACGGGTACGTCTTCTTCACGACCGGCGACGGGTTCCACGTCGCGTCCTCGGTCGTCATCACCGACGCCAAGACCGGCGGCCCGACGACGCTGCGGCCGAAGCCGCGCATGTGGGCGCTGGCGACCTTCGACGCGCAGGGCACCGTCGTCGCGCTCGGGCTCTCGCGCGCGCCGTTGCCGCCCGAGGGCGACTTCGCGCTCGTGCGGCGCTTCGCGGTCGCGCTCTCGTCGCCGTATCCGAATCCCGATCTCGCCCAGCCGCACAGCACCTTACCGGTGCACGCCGTTGCGGGAAGCGGCAGGCCGGTGGTGGTGCTCTTCAAAGTGCAGGTTCCCGCCACGACGCCGTTCGATGCATCGGTCTACATCACGACCGACGCGAGCGATTGGAACCCGCAGGCGATTCCGATGCAGCGCGTCGACGCGTTGCACTTTCGCATCGTCGAACGGCTCAACGTGGGAACGGTGCTGCACTATCTCTACACGCGCGGCTCCTTCGACTCCGAAGAGCGCTCGGAGGGCGGCCTCGAGGTGAAACCGCGCACGGCCGTCGTGACGAACGTCGACGATCAGGTCTACAGCAGCATCGTCTACCGCTGGGCCGATCAGAGCACCGGCGGCGAGCTGATGCAGCCTAACGTCTTTCCGACGCCGTACAACCCCGCGCCGTTCCCCAACCTCCCGCCGGGAATCCACACGCCGGCCCCGCTCTAACGCACGATTATCGGCAGTGCCTGTGACACGGCGTCGCCCCGCGTGTTGCGGGCGACGATCTCGAGCATGTACGTTCGGCGTCGCAAAAAGAACGGCAGGCGTGGAACCGTGACCGTGATCGTGAACTGCCCTGGCCCGATCTTGCGCATCGGTTGCGCGTACCCGGCGACGCGCACCTCGACGCTTGCGGTGTTCGATGACGCGATCACGTCGCCGGTGACGGTTTGACCGCCCACGACCACGTAGCTCGGAACGTAGACGTCGATGATGCGCGGCGACGCGTCGGGCAGATCGAATCGCGCCGGCGGCAGCGTGGCAAACGCGATGACACGGGGCCGCGGCGACGGCAGGTCGAGCGAGCGCGACAGGAGCGGAAACGTGCCGAGCGCTTGCGGCGTCGGTACGGGCTGCGGTGCCGCTGGAATCTCCGATGGCGCCGGCGACGCGCGCGCGGCGGGCGCGTCGCTTGCCGCAGCCGGCGGCGGCGTTGCGCGCAACGCGGGCAACCCGCTCGGCGACGGTGCGACGCTCGGCAAAGGCGCCGCGAGACGCGAGAGCGGCGGCGCGAGCGCGCTCGCAGTCGCAACGGGCGACGCGCCGCTTGCATCGTGGTGCGCGCATCCTGCGATGAGAATCGCGATCGACAGCGCTGCGATGCCCATACGCGACATATAGGGAGCGTTCTCGTGCTCGCGTGCGGGTTCCGCTTCTCTCGCGTCGAAATCGCCCGCCGATGGAGAAGCGTCCCCTGCTGAGCGTGGTCGTTCCGCTCTACAACGAAGAAGGGAACGTCGCGCCGCTCTTCGAGCGCATCGAGGCGATTATGACGCGCTTGCCGCAAGCGCCGTCGTATGAAATCGTCGCAGTCAACGACGGCAGCTCCGACGCGACGCTCGATCGCATTCGCGACGAGCTGCGGCGCCGCAGCGGCGTCGTGCTCGTGAGCCTCTCGCGTAACTTCGGGCATCAGCTCGCGGCGACGGCCGGCATCGATACCGCAACCGGCGATGCCGTGATTCTCATGGACGGCGATCTTCAGGATCCGCCCGAGCTGATCGAAGCATTCGTCGCGAAGTGGCGCGAGGGGTACGACGTCGTCTACGCGATCCGGCGCTCGCGCAAAGGGGAGAGCCTCTTCAAAGTCTTTACGGCGCGGCTCTTCTACCGCATCGTGCGGCGTTTGACGAAGGTCGATATCCCGGTGGACGCAGGGGATTTTCGCTTGATGAGCCGGCGCGTCGTGGACGCGCTGCGCAGCTTTCGCGAGCGACATCGCTTCCTGCGCGGCATGGTGAGCTGGGTCGGCTACAAACAGATCGGCGTGCCGTACGATCGCGACGAGCGCCACTCCGGAATGACGAAGTATCCGCTCGCGAAGATGCTACGCTTCGCGGTCGACGGCATCACCTCGTTTTCGGACGCGCCGCTGCGCCTCACGTCGTACCTCGGGTTCTGCTCGAGCGTCGTCGCGTTCGTCTACGCGATCTACGTCATCGTCTCCAAGCTGCTCAACGTCAACCCGCTCGGCTACACGCCCGGCTGGGCCTCGACGATCGTCGCCGTGCTCTTTCTCGGCGGCGTGCAGCTCATCGGCATCGGCATTCTCGGCGAATACCTCGGCCGCGTCTACGACGAGGTGAAGGGAAGGCCGATCTACCTCATCAGCGAGATCGAACGCTCGGCATCATCCTGACACGGTTGCGTACACGAGCGGGCGGGGTTCGGGCTTTTCATCCGAGATCGTAAAGCACGGCGTAAGCATAGTTGCATCGGCCGCAGCTCCATAGCCGCGGGCGAGGACGTCGCCGCGCTCGATGCGATCGCCGATGCGCGCCGCGACGACGACGCCTGCGCTCGATTCGCGCTCCGACCACGCGCGCGCCAGGTTGCCGATCTCGACCGCGTCAACCGCGTGCACGTACCCCGCGCGCGTTGCTCGCGCCTCCTCCTCTCGCTGCGGCCGCCGCATCGCTTCCAACGCCGCGCGCGAGCTGCCTTGCGCTTCGACTAACGCGACGAGCTTCTCGTACGCCGCGCCGGAGTCGAGCGCGCGCTCCGCGACGCTTTGCGGCTGCGCGATGCCTGCAACCGCGAGCATCTCGGCAGCGACGCTCAGCACCGCCTCGCGAACGCGCGCGTCGGAGATCTCGCCGCGAAGCAGATCTCGCGCCTCGATGGCTTCGATGCCGGTTCCCACGGAGCGCCCGAGCGGCTCGTTCATGTCGGTCACGAGCGCGCGCGCCTCACGATCGAAACGCGCGGCCACGGAGACGAGCTCGTGCGCGAGCGCCTCGGCATCGGAGACGCGCTGCATGAACGCCGCGGCGCCGCACTTCACGTCGAAGACGAAGGCTCGCGCGCCGCCCGCGATCTTCTTCGAAAGAATCGATGCGGCGATGAGCCCGACGCTCGGCACGGTTCCCGTGCGGTCACGCAGACGGTAGAGCCGCTTGTCCGCCGGCACCAAGCGCTCCGACTGCGCCGCGATCGCGCACCCGACGCGCTCGACCTGCGCGACGAACGCCTCGCGCGAGAGATCGGTGCGCATGCCTGGGATCGCCTCCAGCTTGTCGATCGTTCCGCCGGTATGCCCGAGCGCGCGTCCGGAGAGCTTGGCGACGCGGACGCCGCACGCGGCGACGAGCGGAACGGCGACGAGCGAGACGATGTCGGAGACGCCGCCGCTCGAGTGTTTGTCGACGACGAAGATCTCGGCCGGAAACTGGATCGTCTCACCGCTCTCGACCATCGCTTTGGTCAACGCGGCCGTTTCGGCGACACTCAGCCCTCGCCATAGTGCGGCCATGAGCATCGCCGCCATCTGTGCATCGTCGACGCGCCCGGCAAGATAGGCGCAGAGCATCTGCTCCCAGGCGCGCGGTTCGAGCTCTCGGCCGTCGCGCTTGGCCTCGATCGCGCGCCGCATCGCCGCTTCGTCGAAGAAACTCTCCATGTCGAGCGCGTGGATTTCACCGCCGGCAGAGCGAAGCCCGCCATCGTCGTGCATTACCTGCCGGTCGTCGATCGCATCTTCTTGCCCGAGCCGCTCGACCCGCTGTGGGCGATGCTTTTCTTGGCTGCCTTCCTCGCTGCCGTCGTCGCGACGGTGCGGCGGCCGTCGTACGGCATCTTCTTCTCGATCTGCGTGCAGCCGTTTCCGCTCGACCACTACCTCTTCAACACGACGGTGACGTTCCCGAAAGTCGTGCTGCTCGGCATGCTGCTCGGGTTGTGCGCGCAGCCCGGGTGGAGGAGCGCGCTGCGCGAGGCGCCCGTGCGCCGCATCTTCGTCGCGCTCGCCGCCGTCGCGTGCGTCGTCGCCGTCACGATCGCGGTCGCGCTGCACCGCGGCCCCGCCGTGCGCGAAACCTTCAAATGGCTGGAGTACGCCGCGCTCTTCCTCGCGGTCTGCGTTGCGTACCGGCGCGATCGCAACGACAGTCTTCTCCTCTACGGGTGGACGGGCGTCACGCTCGCCGTCTCGCTTCTCGCGCTGCTGCAAGAAGGGATCGGCGCGCCATGGGCGCTCAGCATGAGCGGTGCGATCGTGCCGCGCATCGCGGGTCCGCTCGGCGGACCGAACCAGCTCGCCGCATATTACGAGATCGCGCTGGCAGCGCTCTGTGCGTGGTACGTGCGCGATCGTTTCGTCGCCGGCACGATCGTCGTGGCGTTCTGCGCGCTCGCGCTGACCTTCTCGCGTGGCGGCATCGCCGGTGCGGCGATTGCGATTGGAACGATCTTCATCGCGCGCACGAGCGCGCGACGCGCGCTCTTCGCTCCGGTTGCGGCGGGAGCGGTTCTCGCAGCGGCATGCGCGGGCTTCTGGGACGCGCTCGCGCACGTCCCCGGGCTCTTGCCGCGGCCGCCGTCAACGAACTATGCCGGCGGCGTGGGGCACCGCAGCGAGCTCTGGCGTGCAGCCATCTTCTTCTGGCGACGCCATCCGTTGCTCGGCATCGGTGCGGGAAACTACGAGCTCGAGCTTGCGCAAGCGGGCATCGCCGGCGTACGCACGCATGCCAACAGTTGGTATTTGCAGGCGCTCGCCGAAGGCGGCATCGCGCTCTTCCTCGCGACGCTCGCCCTCGTCGTCACGACGCTGCGCACGCTCGCAAGCAAATTGAACGAGGCGGCACCGTGGCAGATCGCCGCGCTTGCCGCCTCACTTGCTCTGATTCTCCACCAGGTCGTCGACTATCTCGTCTTCTATCCGAAAGTTGCCGGGCCGTGGTGGATTCTCGTTGCGCTCGGTGCGAGCTCGATTAGACGCTCTTCACCGAAACCGGCTTGACCTCGATGCGCTTGGGCTGCGCCTTGGGGTGCAGCTTCAGCGTGAGCGTCAAGAGGCCGTTCTCGACCTTCGCGTCGATCGCGTCGGCGTCGATCTCCTCCGGCAACACGACCGAGCGGCGGAACGAGCGTTTGTCGTTCTTTCCGGACGCGGTCAGCACGCCGTCTTCGATCGTCACCTCGATCTGTTCCGGCGTAAAGCCGGCCACCGGCATCTCGATCTCGTAGCCGCTCTCCGTGCGCGTGATGTCGATCCCTAGGTTCGATCCCCAGTTCCCGAGAAGCCCGCGAAACGGGTCCCATCCGAGCAGATCGAAGCCGCTCCGGGAGAGATTCCCGCGCGACGTCGTCGATAAGTTGCTCATGCGTTCTTCTCCAATCTGTTATAATGTGCGGCCCATGCGGCCGCGCTTTAGCACTCTCTTAGCATGACTGCCAATCTTCTCAACTCGCCCTCCGGCCCGCGGGTTTCGCCCCCGGGCATGGCCAAGGCGCTGACCGCCCTCGTCGGCGCGAGCAGGCCGGGAGCGGCGGTTCTCGAGCGCCTGCGGGGAGGCCACGCCGCCGCCTTGCACGAGACGGCTGCCGCAGCCCGGCCGGCGCTCCTGGCGGCCTTTGCCCGGGCGCTCGGCGGAGGGTTCTTCTGCATCGTTCCCACCGCCGACATCGCCGAACGCGTCTACGCCGACTTTCTCTACTACGCCGGCGGCGAGGCGGAGCGTTCGGTTGCGCTGCTGCGCGCGCGCGAGGACCCGTTCGGGGCGCTCGAGAGCCCGAGCGAGCGCAGCGCGCGCATCGCCCTCTTCGACGCGCTCGCCGACGGCGCGCCCGTCGTCGTCATCGCCGGCGTCGCGGCGGTGCGTCAGTACGTCGTGCCACCCGAGCGCTTTCGCGCCCTGCGCTTTACCGTACGGCGCGCAGAGACGCTCGACTGGGAAGCGACGCTGCGCCGCTTTCACGATCTCGGGTACGAGCGCGCCGACGTCGTCAGCGCGGCCGGCGAGTACGCGGTGCGCGGTGGGATTCTCGATTGCTTTCCACCGACCGCGCAAGCGCCGGTGCGCATCGAGTTCTTCGGCGACCGCGTCGAGTCCATTCGCGCCTTCAATCTCGAGACGCAGCGCAGCCATGAGGAGATCGACGCGATTACGGTGCCGCCGTGGGACGAGACGCCGCGCGACGACGATCGCGCGACGCCGCTCGACTATCTGCGCGACGACGCGACGATCGTTCTCGACGAGCCTGCAGCGCTCGCGTCGGTCGAGAACGCGCTCGTTGACGAGGAGCGCGTCGAAGGCGCCGGCGCGCACGCGTCGCTCGACGACCTCACCGATGCGATCGCGCGCCATCCGACGCTGATCGTGCCGGGCGCGATCGCGCCGCACGAGGCGCTGCGCTTCGTGCCGCGCGCCGAGCGCTTTGCCTTGGAGTGCCGGCCGGCGGAGCATTTCAACCGCCGCATCGAGCTCTTCACCGCGGCCGTGCAGCAATCGATCGCCGACGGCGAGCGCGTTGCAATCGTGACGACGGCGGTCTCGCGCATGCTCGAGCTGCTCTCCGCGGCCGGGATCGAAGCGCACCGCTGGAGCGACGCGGCGCGCGACTTGCCCTTCGCGAGCGTCTGGGTCGACGGCGGATCGCTCGAAGCGGGCTTTACCGTGCCGCAGCTGCGGCTGCGCGTGCTCGGCGACCGCGAGATCTTCGGCCTGCCGCCCAAGCGCGTCAAGCTGCGCGCGATCAAAGAAGGCGTGCCGGTCACGCTTTCGGATCTGCGCGTGGGAGATTTCGTCGTACACGCGGTTCACGGGATCGCCCGTTACGACGGCTTGCGCACCGAGACGATCCTCGGCGCAACGCAAGATTATCTCGCCTTGCAGTACGCCGGCACCGACCGCATGCTCGTCCCGGTGACGCAGATGCACCAGGTCACGAAGTACTCCGCCGCGGAGGGCGCGACGCCGCGCCTCTCGCGCATGGGCGGCGGCGATTGGTCGCGCACGAAGTCGCGCGTCTCGGAGTCGCTCGCGAAGATCGCCGACGGCCTCGTGCAGCTCTACGCCGAGCGCGAGCTCGCGCGCGGTCATGCGTTCGCGCCGGACACGCCATGGCAGGCGGAGATGGAGGAGGCGTTCCCCTACGAGCTGACACCCGATCAGCGCACGGCAATCGACGCGGTGAAAGCCGACATGGAGAGTGCGCGCCCGATGGACCGCCTCATCTGCGGCGACGTCGGCTACGGCAAGACCGAGGTCGCGATTCGCGCAGCCTTCAAGGCGATCGCGGATCACACGCAAGTCGCGCTCGTCGCTCCGACGACGCTGCTCGCCGATCAGCACTTTCGCACCTTCAGCGAGCGGTTCGCCGGCTTCCCGATTCGCATTGCGTCGTTCTCGCGCTTCACGCATCGCGCGGCGATGCGCGAGCAGCTGCAGGCGCTCGCGCAGGGGCGCATCGATCTTGCGATCGGCACGCACCGCCTGCTGCAAAAGGACGTCGCCTTCGCCGATCTCGGCCTCGTCGTCGTGGACGAAGAGCAGCGCTTCGGCGTGATGCACAAAGAGCGCTTGAAGGAGTATCGCGCGAGCGTCGACGCGATCACGCTCTCCGCGACGCCGATTCCGCGAACGCTCCACATGTCGCTGATGGGGGTGCGCGATCTCTCGGTGATCCGCACGGCGCCGAAGAACCGCCTCTCCGTCAAGACCGTCGTCGTGCCGGCCGGCAATGCCGTCGTCGCGCACGCGATCTCTACCGAGCTGGATCGCGGCGGTCAAGTCTACTACCTCCACAACCGCATCGACTCGATCTACGCGCTGCGCAACGCGCTCCAGGAGCTGGTTCCGCGCGCGCGGATCGTCGTCGCGCACGGTCAGATGCGCGAGCGCGAGGTCGAGCCGATCATGCAGGCGTTCATCGACGGCCAAAGCGACGTGCTCGTCGCCACCACGATCATCGAGAACGGCTTGGACATTCCCAACGTAAATACGATGATCGTGGACGACGCGGATCGCTTCGGCCTCGCGCAGCTCTATCAGCTGCGCGGGCGCGTCGGGCGCTCGAACCAGCAGGCGTACTGCTACCTTCTGTATCAGGGGCACAAAGCGCTCTCCGAGGATGCGCAGGCGCGCCTGGAAGCCATCGTCGAGTTCACGCATCTCGGATCCGGAATGCAGATCGCCATGCGCGATCTCGAGATTCGCGGGGCGGGCAACTTGCTCGGTGCGGCGCAGTCGGGTTTCATCGCATCGGTCGGCTTCGACACGTACTGCCAGCTGCTGGCGGATGCCATCGCCGAACGTCGTGGCTTGACGGCGCCGCTCGAAGAGCGCGGCGAAGCCGTGATCGACGTGAAGATCAACGCCTTCATTCCCAACGACTACATCCCGCAGGTGTCGCAGAAGATCGCCGTCTACCAGCAGCTCGCCAAGGCGCGCGGCGAAGGCGAGGTGGACGATATCGCTGCGAGCATCCGCGATCGCTTCGGCCCGTTCCCCGAGCCGCTCGAGCGGCTCGTCGAGCTGACGCGGCTGCGCGCGATCGCCCTGCGCAAGCGCGTCACCCGCGTCGTCGTCGACGAGGAACGGCTGACCCTGGGCGTCGGCTCGGGATTCGCGCTGAGCGCGGCCATGATTCCGCGCTTTGCAGCGCTGACGAAGAACCGCTTCCGCTTCAGCGACGGCAAGGTGCTCGTCGATCTTCCGCACGCGCCAGCGGGCAGCCGACCGGAAGACCTCTGGATGCCTCTGCTGCGCGAGCTGCTCGAGGCGATCTAGAGATGGAGAGGGCCCCGGCAGCGGCCGGACGAACCTTTCGCGCCGACCTTTTTCCAAATTCTCCCTGGGAGTTCATATTGATGTCCAAAGCTCTCCGCATCGTCGCGGGCTCGGTTGCGCTGCTGCTCGGCGCGTCGCTGGCAGCGTGCGGCGGCGGCTCCGTCGTCACCGTCAACGGCCAATCGATCAGCCGCGCGCAACTCGACACGAAGCTGGAAGGCAGCCCGATTGCGCGCAGCATTCTGCAGCAGATGGTGCAGGAAGCGCTCATCACCCAGTACGCCGCGCAGAACCACATCGCGATCACCGATGCCGACATCGCTGCGCGCGAAGACCAGCTGAAGGCGAACTATCCGGGCGACGCCTGGTCGCAGATGCTAGCGGCGCGTGGATTGACCGAGCAAGACGTTCACGACGCGCTGCGCATCCAGCTGATCCTGGACAACGCGCTGCAGCGCAACATCACCGTCACGGACGCGCAGATCGCGCAATACTTCAGCCATAACCACGCGGCGTTCGACACGCCCGCGCAGGTATGCGCGAGCCACATCCTCGTTCCGGACCTCGCGACGGCGAACAAGGTCGAAGCGGCGTTGCACGCGCACGGCAACTTCGCCGCGCTCGCGCAGCAATACTCGATCGATCCCGGTTCGAAAGCCAAGGGCGGTAGCCTCGGCTGCTTCCACCGCGGCCAAATGGTTCCGGCGTTCGATCAGGCGGCGTTCTCGCTGCCGATCGGGCAGATCAGCCAACCCGTTCACTCGCCCTTCGGGTATCACATCATCCTCGTGACGTCGCGCCAGCCGGCGCAACGCGCGTCGCTCGCATCGGCGCGCGATCGCATCAAGCTCGCGTTGACGCAGCAACAGGAAGCGCCGCTCGTGCAGCCTTTCCTCGAGAGCCTGCAACAGAAGGCGACGATCACGGCAACCGATCAGCGCTTCGCGGGGCTCTTCCCCTCGCCGCCGCCGATGCCGTCGGTGGCGCCGGCAACGGCAGCACCCGCATCGCCCGCACCCTCGCCGCACTAGCTCCTAGGGTAAGGAGCGCGCGTCGCTTCCGGGCGTGAGATGCTCGTCAGGATCGTCGGACTCGGACCCGGTGACCCGCGACTGCTCACGCTCGGAAGCCTCGACGCGCTGCGCGGCGCCGGCCGCACGATCGTGCTGCTCGCTCCGCGCGAGCTCGTCGCCTATCTCACGACTTCAGGCATAACCGTCGACGAAGGCGCCGTCGCCGACGAAGCGCTCCTCGTTCGCGGAAGCACCGACGCCATCGCGGCCTTTTGCGCGCAGCTCGAATCGCAACGCGGCGACGACGTCGCGCTCGGCGTGCTCGGCAATCCGCTCTCGGACTTTCCCGGGCTGCCGCCGCTCCTGCGCGCGCTCGACGCGCGCCGCATCGCGACCGAGATCGTTCCCGGGATGCCGCGCGCGACGCTCTCCGCGTCGATTGCGATGCCGCTCGTCCCGCTGCCGCCGCAGTCGGCGCACTACTCGTGGGAAGACCTCGTCGAGATCATGGCGCGGTTGCGCATGGGGTGCCCGTGGGATCGCGAGCAGACGCACCGCACCTTGATTCCCTATCTCATCGAAGAGGCGTACGAAGTCGTCGACGCAATCGAGCAGGCGCCGCACGAGCACGCAATGGAGCACTTGTGCGAAGAGCTCGGCGACCTGCTGCTCCAGATCGTCTTTCACGCCCAGCTCGCCACCGAGACCGGCGCGTTCACCGTTGCGGACGTCGTGGATTCGCTCGCCAACAAGATGGTGCACCGCCACCCGCACGTCTTCGCCGATGCCGTGATCGACGACGTCGACGCGCAATGGCGCAACTGGGAGCGCCTCAAAGCGCAAGAGAAGACCGGGCGCCTGCGCAGCAGCCGCCTCGACGGCATCCCGCCGCAGCTCGGAGCGCTGCAGCGGGGCCAGCGCATGCAAGAGAAGGCCGCACGCGTCGGCTTCGACTGGCGCAGCGTCAGCGGCGTGCTCGACAAACTCGTCGAGGAGCTGCGAGAACTGGCCGAGGCGCGGCGCGCGGCAGCGGACGACGGGCACGTGCGCGAGGAGCTGGGCGATGTGCTCTTCACCATCGTGAACCTGGCGCGATCGCTCGGCGTCGACGCCGAGAGCGCGATGCGGGACGCCAACGAGAAGTTTCACCGGCGCTTCGCGTATCTGGAGAGGCGCGCCGCCGAGCAGAACAAGGTCCTTGGCGATATGACGATGGATGAGCTCGAGGAGTTATGGCAAGAGGCGAAGAGAACGAGCGCGCGATGATCCGCGTGCGCATGAGCGCCGCGGACGCGCATTACGGCGGCAATCTCGTCGACGGCGCGCGCATTCTCGCGCTGTTCGGCGACGTCGCGACGGAGCTCTTGATCCGCAAGGACGGCGACGAGGGCCTCTTCGCCGGCTACGACTCGGTCGAGTTCCTCGCACCCGTTCGCGCCGGCGACTACATCGAAGCGACGGGCCGCATCGTCTCCGTCGGCAACCGGTCGCGCCGCATGGAGTTCGAGGCGCACAAGATCGTGGAAGCACAGCCGGAGATCGCTGCGAGCGCGGCGCGCGCGCTTGCCGAGCCGGTGCTCGTCTGCCGCGCCTCCGGCACCTGCGTGTCGCCGAAAAAATAGGGCACCGAGAGGCGCTCGAATGACGCAGCGTTCCTATGTAACGCGAGAGTAACGCGAGCGTGCGGCTTACGCCGCCGATTCCCCGCGCATGAGGTCCGGCAGGTCCGAAGAGATGATCGAGCCTGCGTGGCTTGAACCATTGGGCAAGGCCGTCATCGGCAGCGATCTACGAGCACCCGTGTGGCGGCGTGCCCGCAAAGCGCGCCGCGACCCACGCCGCCGCATCCGCATCGGTCTGCAGCAAGATCGTCCCGTGCGTCGCGCTCGGATAGGCTTTGAACTCCGTCGGCGTGCCGTCGCGGCAGAGCACATCACGAATGGTATTGGTGACGCCCCCTCCGATAAGCGGGTCGGAGCCACCCTGCAGGAGCAGCACGGGTACCGGTATCGAGAGGTTCTCCGGATCGGTGTTCGCTTCGACGTCTCCGTACAGATCCTCGATCTCCGCGTCGGCCTGCGGCCGAAAGATCGTACTCGGGACGATGCGGCTCCAACCTGAGTCGCTCATCAGCTCGTCGATACACTCGTCTTGCAGCTCGGGCACGAGACGCAGCGCCTGCGGCGTGAGTATCTGATCCAAGACGATGCGCGGATCGGACGCGGAGAAGCCTACGATCATCAGTCCCAACATGGCGAAGACACCGCTGGGCTGATCGTCGTCGAGCGCGTCTTGCACCGCTCCCTCCAGACGCGTTGCGGGAGCGTAAGCGACCGCACCGACGAGATCGAGCTCCGGCGCCCAACGCTGGCCGAAGCCGGCCGTATCGAGCGCCGCCGTTCCACCCTCGGAGTGTCCCATGACGATCCACTTCTTGCCGATGTGCGGATCGATCTCACGTGCCGCGCGAATGATGTCGGTGAGATCGCGCGCGAGCGGCGTTGCAACGAAGTATGGATGGATTCCGGAGGTGCCGTTTGCCTCGTAGTCCGTTTGTGCCACCGCGTAACCGCGGCGCACGAAGGCGTCCATCGCGCGCTGCTCGAGATCGTTCGACGGAAAACGTGAGGGTGCGCACTGCGGCCCGTTTCCTGTCGTTCCGTGCGCCCAGCTGATGATCGGCCATCCCTGCGGCGGCGGCGTGCCGTGTGGAATCGCGAGCATGCCCGAGACCGCGACGAACGTGCCGTTTGCCCCTACCGTCTCATACAAGAGCCGGTAGTTCACCGCCGCCGAGCGCAAGGCAGGCCCGCCGGTGAACTGCCGCACCCAAATTACGCGCCCGCTCTGCGGCGAAGGCAGCGGACTCGGCGGCGTGTAGAAAGCGTCGCCGGGCGGTCCGAGCATCAAGGCCGCCATCAGCAGCTGGATCAGCACGCGTAGACGGCCCTGCCGGGATGCTCGGCGGCGTCGCCGAGCTGTGCCTCGATGGCCATAAGACGATTATACGTCGCGATGCGCTCGCTGCGCGAGAGGGGCCTTCAACAGGGACCGCTACCCACTCCGGCGGAACGGGCTGCGCCCGCTCGAACTCGGAACCGAGACATGCGCACCTTACGGAGGTGCCGCCACCAAGTTGCGCTACGGGCGCAACGCGGAGGACGTAGCTCTTGCGCGTTGTGCTGCGGTTTCAAGAGTATTGCGCGACGAACGAACGAGCGAACGCTGCTTACACGAGCCTTTCGTGCGTGCGTTTCTTCCAGAAGAACGTGTAGTACGCGTACTGCAGCAGCACGACAGCAACGAAGGACACCGGATAGCCCATCCACACGCCGTCGAGGCCGTAGACGTGCATCAGCACGTAGGCCACCGGCACCTCGACGCCCCAGATCGCAACGATGCCGTTGATGGTCGGCCAAAGGACCGCGCCGCTCGAGCGCATGACGCCGCTCATTACCGCGCTGTTGCCGAAGAGCAGATACGACCACAGCGTAATCATCAATAACGCGTGCGCGATCGTGAGCGTGTGGGGATCGACGATGAACCAGCCGATGATCTGCCACGCGAAGACGTAGCAGAGCGCGATGAGGACGCCGCCGATCGCGTAATTGAGCCCGACTGCCGTCCGCACGACGCCGCCGAGCATGTCCTCGCGGCGCGCGCCGATGCACTGCGCTCCGAAGATCGACGCCGTGATGCCGATCGACATCGCCGGAAACTGCACGTATGACACCACCTGATTGACCGCGCCGTATGCGGCGGTCGCGCTCGACCCGAAGTGGTTCACGAAAGAAATCACCGCGATCTCGGCGAGCGAAACCATGATGACTTGGATGCCCGTCGGGATCCCGATCTTGAGCACCGCCCAGAGGATGCGCGGATCCATGAGCATGTCGCGTGCGGTTTCGCGATCGAACCGCAAGGGGTGGTTCGTTACGTGCAGGCGGATGAGGAATGCCGCGAACGAGATCCCTTGGCTCAATAGACCCGCGACGGCAACGCTCACCACGCCCAGCTTCGGCAGCCCCATCCAGCCTGCGATGAACGCGGGCGTGAAGAGCACGCCGAGCAGCGTGCTGAGGATGAGAAAATAAAACGGCGTCGTCGAGTCGCCGGTGCCGCGCAGGAACGTCGTGTACGCGAGATACGGGAAGATGATCGGCGAGGTCAAGAACGCGACGCGCGCATACGCATCGGATTGAGCGATGATGTTGGAGGGCGTGCCGAGCAACTGCAGGAGCGTGGGCGAGGCCCACGTGCCGACGATCGCGACGATGATGCCGAACGCGAGCGTCGCGCCGAGCACGGTCCCAGCAATCTTCTTGACGCGGTGCTCGTCGCGCGCGCCGAAGGCTTGACCGATGAGCACCGTGCTGCCGCTCGCGATGCCGATGAGAAACGAGAAGAGCAGGAAGATGACGGGAAAGACCGCCGAGACCGCAGCGAGAGCGTCGGTACCGATCATCCGCCCGAGAAAGACGCTCCCGAGCGTCTGCGATGCGGTTTGCAGCAAGTTGCTCAGGATGAGCGGGATGAGAAATACCAAAAAAAGCGTCCACAGCGGACGCGACGTGTCGAAAATGTTGACGCCAGGCCGCCGCGCGGGCTGGGACTGCGCCATCGCGCCTACTCCTGTGCGAGAAGCGTGTAGATTTCTTTGCGGGTCCGATCGAGGAGATCGCGCGCGCGCGCGATCGTCTCGTCCTTTGCATGTCCGGCGAGCTGTTCCACCGCGCTGCCGAGCCGCTCCAGCGCGTCCTGCAACTCATCGCCCGGTTCCTCCCGGCTCTGCGAGACCGCTTCGAAGAACGACGCGACGTCGGCGGCACGGTCTTCGAGCAGCGTGCGCCCCTTTTCGGTGACCTGATAGGTGCGGCGGTCGCCCTCCTGGCGGCTCGTCACGTACCCCGAGGATTCGAGAAACGCGAGCAGCGGATAAACGGACCCCGCGCCGGCACTCCAACCCTGCTCGCGAAATGCGCGAATCAGATCGTAGCCGTGCCTCGGAAGCTCCGAGAGCAGCTTCAGCATGACGAGTTTGAGCGCCCCGCGGCGAAAGCGCTTTGCGTGCCCCCTGTACCCCGTCGATCGCCAGAAGCGATCCTCGCGCCATCCATCGGCCCGTGCCATCGCGCAGCCTCCTTTCGAGCTATCACAAGACTATATAGATATATCGATATATGTCAACTAGACAGGCATGCGGCTCGATAAATTCCTGAAGGTCGCCCGGCTCGCGAAGCGCCGCTCGGAGGCCCACGAGGCCCTCGAGCACGGGCGGATCCTAAAAGATGGCGTTGCGCTCAAGCCGGCCTATGCCGTGAAGCCCGGCGACATCCTCGAAATCCGCTACGCGACGCGCTGCGTGACGATTCGCGTGCGGGAGGTTCCGCTGCGCGTCACGCCCGCGGTGCGACCCGCGGAACTCTACGAGCAGCTCGAGGTGCGCCTCGAGTGAACGAGGCACTCGGCCCCGACACGAAGGATGCGCTCGCGCGGGAGCTGCCGCAGGCCGCGCACTGCCGCCGCGCGCTGCTCCTCGCGCTCGCCTATTACGGCCGCGACGCGCGCGGTGAGGCGTTCGTGACGCATCGCAACGCGGTTGCGCGGCTCTTTTGGTCGTTGCTCGAAGATCGCAAAGGGCAGGCCGTCGCGGCAACGGCGACGCGCGCGCTGCGGGGGCTGCCGCGCTTCTCCATTCCGCTCCCGCAGGCGTTGCCGGCGCAACCGCCTCGCCCCGCGCACCGCTGCGACCGCCTCGCCGAGCTGCGCGCGGCGTTTCTCGTCTTCGGCGTCGTTGCGACGGGCGCGCGCGGTTACCACTTGGAGTTCGCACCGCCGGACCCGGCCCGCGCGCAGCGCCTCTCCTCGCTGCTGCGCGCGCTCGGCGCGAGCCCGCACAGGAGCCGCCGGCGAGGGCGCGACGTGTTCTACTTCAAAGACTTTCAGACGATCGCCGACCTGCTCGCACGCATCGGCGCGCACGGCGCGGTCCTCGCGCTAGAAGACGTGCGCGCGCTGCGCGAGACGAAGAATCGCATTCATCGCCTCGTCAACACGGAGGCGGCGAATCTCGAGCGTGCCGCACGTGCGGCGGCAGCGCAACGCCAAACGATCGAGTACGTGGCGCGCGTCCACGGACTTCGCCGGCTCTCGCGGCCGCTACGCGAGATCGCATCGCTGCGGCTGCGTTTTCCCGGCGAATCGCTGGCGGAGCTCGGTCGGCGCTGCGATCCGGCGATCGGAAAAACGACCGCATCCACGCGCCTCGGTGCGATTGCGCGGCTGGCCGCTCGATTGCGCTCCCCCCAGCAGGGGCAGCCCGGCGGCGGCCGGTAAACGGGGCGCATGCGCATCGGAATCAACGGCTTCGGCCGCATCGGGCGGAACTTTGCAAAAGCGCTGTTCGAGCGGCGCCCGCTCGTCGAGATCGCGGCGGTCAACGATCTCACCAGTGCGGCAGAGTGCGCGCATCTCTTCAAGTACGACAGCAACTACGGAACGTACGGTGGCGACGTGCGCGCAGAGGGCGATGCGCTCCTCATCGACGGTCGCCGCATCGCCGTGCTCGCAGAGCGCGATCCCGGCAAGCTGCCGTGGCGCGATCTCGGCGTCGACGTCGTCGTCGAGTCGACCGGCCTCTTCACCGATGCCGCGAAGGCGCGCGCGCACATCGACGGTGGCGGCGCGCGCAAAGTCGTGATCTCCGCCCCCGCAAAAGGGGAGGACATCACGATCGTCCTCGGCGTCAACGACGGCCGCTACGATCCGGCGCTCCATCACATCATCTCGAACGCTTCCTGCACGACGAACTGCCTCGCCACGGCCGTCAAACCGCTCGTCGACCACCTCGGCTGGGTGAAGGGCTTCATGACGACCGTGCACTCCTACACGAACGACCAGCACATCCTCGACGCCCCGCACAAGGATATTCGGCGCGCACGCAACGCTGCGACGAACATCATCCCCACGTCGACCGGCGCTGCGAAAGCACTCTTCCTCACCATTCCGGAGGTGGAGGGAACGTTCGACGGTTTTGCGCTGCGCGTGCCCACGCCGACGGTGTCGATGATCTACCTCGTCGCGCAGGTCAAGAAGGCGACGACGAAGGACGAGCTCAACGCGATCCTGCGCCGTGCCTGCCAAAACGAACTGCGCGAGTACGTGCTCTTCTGCGAGGAGGAGCTGGTGTCGAGCGATTTCAAGCGCGTGCCGTACAGCGCGATCGTCGATTCCAAACTGACCAGCGCGAACGGCGATCTCGTGCAGATCGCCGCCTGGTACGACAACGAATGGGGCTATTCGTGCCGGCTCGCCGAGCTGACCGCGATGATCCTCGAGAGACTTCCTCGCGAAGCGCATCGCTGAGCGCCGCCGCTAGGACTCCTACGCCATGCGCACGATGGACCAGCTCGAGGTCGCGGGCAAGCGCGTTCTCGTGCGCGAGGACCTCAACGTGCCGTTGGTGCGCGACGGCGAGCGGGTGCGCATCCTGGACGCGACGCGCGTCGACGCGGCCGTGCCGACGCTGCGCCTGCTGCGCGAACGCCACGCGCGCATCATCGTGCTCTCGCACTTGGGCCGTCCCGGCGGCCATCCCGATCCCGGCTGCTCCCTGCGCCCGGTCGCCGCGCTCCTCGCGGAGCATCTCGGCGCGCCGGTGGACTTTGCATCGGACTGCATCGGCGAGCCCGCGCAACGCGCCGTGGATCGCTTGCGCGACGGCGACGTGCTGCTGCTCGAGAACGTGCGCTTCCATCCCGGCGAAGAGCGCAACGACCCCACCTTTGCGCGCGCGCTGGCCGCGCTCGGCGACGCGTACGTCGACGACGCGTTCGGCACCGCCCACCGCGCGCACGCCTCGACCGAGGCGATCGCGCATATGCTGCCCAGCGCTGCCGGACCGCTGATGGAGGCCGAGATCGCCGCCCTGCAGCCGCTCATGAACGCCCCCGCTACGCCCTACGTCTGCGTCATCGGCGGCGCAAAGGTCAAGGACAAGGTCGGCGTCTTGAGCGCGCTCGCGCAACGCGTGACCGCGTTTTGCATCGGCGGAGGGATGGCGAATACGCTGCTCGCCGCGCGCGGCGTGGACGTCGGGCGATCGCTGCGCGACGAGGACCTCGATCCGGCGCGCCGCATCCTCGCGCTCGCACTGGAGCGCGGCGTCACTATCCATCTTCCGATCGACGCGATCGTCTCTAGCGGATTCGACGCCGACGAAGGCGCGCACGCCGTCGCGATCGATGCCGTCGGCGACGGCACGATCCTCGACATCGGCCCGGCGACGGCGGCTGCCTACGCTCGCGTCATCGAAGCGGCAAAGACCATCGTCTTCAACGGCCCGATGGGCGTGTACGAGAAGCCGGCGTATCGCAGCGGCACGAAGGCCGTGGGCGAGGCGATCGCCCGTGCAACGGCCGCGGGAGCGACGAGCGTCGTCGGTGGAGGCGACGCCGCCGCCGCCGCGCATCTGCTCGGGTTTGCCGACCGCATGACGCACGTCTCGACCGGCGGTGGAGCGACGCTCGAGTTCCTCGAGGGCAAGACGCTGCCCGGCGTGGCGGCGCTGCAATAGACGTGCGGCGTCTCGTCGTCGGGAACTGGAAGATGCACGAGACCGCGGCGCAGGCCGGCGAGCTCGCGCGCGTCATCGTCGCGTCGCTCGACGGCGCGCAGCTGCACGAGCGCGATGTCGAGGTCGTGCTCGCTCCTCCATTTACGGCGCTCGCCGCGGTGCGCGCCGCCGCACGCGAGAGCGCGGTTGCGCTCGGCGCGCAGAACATGCACTGGGCGAACGCCGGCGCATTCACCGGCGAGATCGCGCCGCCGATGCTCGTCGAGCTCGGCGTGCGCTACGTGATCGTCGGTCACTCCGAGCGCCGCCGCTATTTCGGCGAAACCGACGCCGACGTGAACCGCAAGGTGCGCGCCGCACTCGAGCACGGGCTGACGCCGGTCGTGGCAGTAGGCGAGACGAGCGAAGAGCGCGCGTCGGGCGCGACCGACGAGCGCGTCTCGGCGCAGACGCGCGCCGCGCTCGAGGGGATCGCACCGGAGCGCTTGCACGACATCGCGATCGCGTACGAGCCGATTTGGGCAATCGGCACGGCAAAGAGTTGCGAGCCCGGCGAAGCCGCCCGCGTCATGGCGCTCATCCGCGGCAGCGTCGCCGGGCTCGAGCACACACCGCTGCTCTACGGCGGAAGCGTCACGCCGGCCAACTTCGCAGCGTATCTCGCGACGCAGCACTGCCGCGGCGGGCTCGTCGGCGGCGCGTCGCTCGATGCCGCGGCGTTCGCAGCGCTCGTTCGCCTCGCTTGCGACAAAGCGGCGTGACGTATCGGCCGGTCGTGCTCGCCATCCTCGACGGCTGGGGCTGTCGCAGCGATTCCCACGGCAACGCCATCGCCGCAGCGGCGCTGCCGTATTGGCGCGGACTTCTCGAGCGGTATCCGCACACGACGCTCGATGCCTCGGGGGAGCAGGTCGGGTTGCCCAAGGGCATCATGGGCAACAGCGAGGTCGGCCATTTAAATCTCGGCGCGGGACGCGTCGTGCCGCAGGGCGTGACGCTCATCGACGAAGACATCGCGCGCGGCGAGTTCGCGAAGAACCCAACGCTGCAGGCGGTGCTCGCGCACGTGCGGCGCACGGGCGGAACGCTCCACCTGATGGGTCTGCTCTCCGACGGCTGCGTGCACAGCGCGATCGCGCATCTCTTCGCGCTCGCCGACGCCGCGGTTGCCGCAAGCGTGCCGTTCGTCGTCGACGCGTTCCTCGACGGGCGCGACGTCCCGCCGCGCTCGGCCCTCCAGTACGCAGCGCAACTCGACGCGCGCCTGGCGAAGATCGGCCGGCCCGCAGCGATCGCGACGATCTGCGGGCGCTT
This sequence comes from Candidatus Dormiibacterota bacterium, assembly GCA_035532035.1. Classification (NCBI taxonomy): domain Bacteria; kingdom Bacillati; phylum Candidatus Dormiibacterota; species Candidatus Dormiibacterota bacterium. The sequence goes on along the minus strand of DATKRS010000024.1, from coordinate 47,063 downwards.
TTACGCGATGGACCGCGACAAGCGCCCGGAGCGCACGCAGGCTGCGTTTGCGATGCTCGCGCGCGGCGTCGCGGAGTTTCGTGCGCCCGACGCAGCGACGGCGATTCGCAACGCCTACGCGCGCGACGAGAGCGATGAGTTCGTTCGGCCGACGATCGTGGGGGAGCCGCGTCCCGTGCGCGACGGCGACGCGTGCATCTTCTTCAACTTTCGTCCCGATCGCGCGCGCCAGCTCACGACGCTCTTCAACGAAGCGCTGGCGACGGGAAGCTGGCGCGACGGCCTTTTTGCGACGATGACGAAGTACGACGAGACCTATCCGAACCCGGTGCTCTTCGGGCCACGACCGCAGCTCGACACCTTCGGCGACGTTCTGTCGCGCGCGGGGTTACGGCAGCTCCGCCTCGCCGAGACCGAGAAGTACGCGCACGTGACGTACTTTTTCAACGGCGGCCGCGAGCAGCCGTTGCCGGGCGAAGACCGCGAGCTCATCCCCTCGGACCGCAGCGTTCAAACGTACGATCGTGCGCCGGCGATGCGGGCCCGCGAGATCACGGACTACGCGCTGCAGGCAATCGCGAGCGGTACGTACGATGCGATCGTCATGAACTACGCGAACGCGGACATGGTGGGCCACACCGGCGCCTGGAAGCCGACCGTTGAGGCCGTCGAGTTTCTCGACACGCAGCTCGCGCGTCTCGGCCCCGCCGCAATCGATGCGGGCGGCCTGCTCGCGATCACGGCCGATCACGGTAATGCCGAAGAGAAGATCGACGCTGCCGGCAATCCGCTCACTGCGCACACGACGAACCGCGTGCCCTTCGTGCTCGTCGCCGCGAACCTCGACGTGCATCTCGCATCCGGAGGCAAGCTGGGGGACGTTGCGCCGACCCTGCTCTCGCTCATGGGCTTGCCGATTCCACGCGCAATGACCGGCACGAACCTCCTGACTCGTGTCGAAGGATACCGACGATGAATGCGATCGAACCGGACGCGGCCCTCATTCGCGACACCGCCGGCGGCACTATCGACGTCGCCATCGTGCTGGGAAGCGGCCTCGCGAAGGCTTTGGGCAAGGGCTTCGAGCGCATCGCGATTCCCTATGACCGCCTGACGTCGCTGCCGTTCTCAGCGCTGCCGGGGCATCGCGGGGAAGCGCTCGTCGGCACGTGGTGCGGGCGACGCGTTCTGGCCTTCTCCGGACGCGCGCACCTGTATCAAGGTTTTACGCCCGCGCAGGTCACCGCCGGCGTGCGCCTCGCGCGCGCCGCGGGCGCCCGCACGATCGTGCTGACGAACGCCGCGGGGGCGCTCAACCCCGCATACGGCGCCGGCGACCTCATGCTCGTCGCCGATCATCTCAATCTCACCGGCACGAATCCGCTGCTCGGCGCGGGGTTCGAGAATCCGTTCGTGGACATGGCCAATGCGTACGCGTCGCGATTGCGCGACGTTGCGCGAAGCCACGCGACGCACGCGCACCGGCTGCGCGAGGGCGTCTACGTCGGTCTGCTCGGGCCGAGTTACGAGACGCTCGCGGAAGCGCGCTATCTGCGCACGATCGGCGGCGACGCGGTCGGCATGTCGACGGTCCTCGAAACGATCTTGGCACGGGCACTCGGCATGGAGGTGCTCGCGTTCAGCCTCATCACGAACGTCGTCGGTGCTGCGGAGACGACGCACCAAGAAGTCATGGCGACCGCAGACGCAAGCGCCCCGCAGTTGGCAGACCTCATCGAGAAGACCTTACCAACGACGTGAGAGGCGGCGCGATGCTGCTGGTAAAGCCCGCGCTCGGCTGCGCGCAAGCGCTTCGCTTCCGCATCACCCTGTAGCATCACGAGGTGCCGCCGGTCCCCGCTAGGACACCGATAGCTGCAGCTTCGGCCCGTCGAGGCGTAGCGAAAGCCGGTTCAGGATGTCGCGGCCGAGTATCGTCTCTCCGCCAAGCTCTGCAACGATCGTCTCGAATCGATACGGGGGCATTTCGATGATTGCGCGTAGAACGGGAGCGTACTCCGATCGACCGTGGATGCCTCTTACTTGAATGTACCCGAGGAAGGGCAGACTGATTTGTGCGGCGATCCCGCATTCCAGAATTGTGCCGTCGGATCCGGTGTCAACAAGCGCCCTGCTGAGCACGCGTCCGGCGCAGTTATTTGGCGACACAATGGCGATGTCCAAAGCGGGTGCAGGCGGCTCGTAGTCGTCGCTGTACGGTACGCTCATCGCACGAATCGCGGGGATCTCACGGTCATGACCTTGGGCAGCATCTCGCCAATGCGCGGCATAAAAATCGGCCGGCGCCCGTACTTCTTACTTAGCCGCTCCGACAGGTCCCAGACATCCTCGTCGCAGTCGACCACCTTCTGACCGACGATTGCGAGGTTCATCCCGAAGGGATACTCCTTCTCGAACGCCTTTCGGTGGCGGTCGTACCAAGCAACGTCTCGTTCGAGTTCCGCGTTGACGCTCGGTGAGCGACGACCGCGAAGTTGATTGGTCGCCGCCGCGACCATGAACTGCGTCAACGTGATGCCTCGTTCAGCCGCAGCCTTCTTTACCTCTCGCGCGAGCCTCCGCGGAAACTTACGAAGCCCGAGCTGCGTCTCGCTGTCGTTCATGTCATCCGATGCTAACATGTTAGCATCCACTCGGTCAACCGTAAGAACCCGCCGTAAGAACCCCCTTCACTCGGTTCGGTAGCAGCCGCTGGGATCGACGTGCACCCGCCGGCCGCTGACGAGAATGGCGCGTACGCCGTGATCCCAGAAGTGCAGCACGCGCACGACGACCGGCCGAACCCGCGTAAGCAGCTCGCGCGCGCGCGACGATATCGCGACGCCGTCGCGCACCCACTTCGGATGGCCGTGCGGCAGAAGCTCGGCGTGCGCGTCCGCGTCGAGCTGCAGCGACGGTACTGCAGCGTTCTCGCGCGGCGCGAGCGCGCGTAGGTCCCCGCGCTCGAGGGCATCGTCAGACTCGACGCGACGCAGCATAAAACGCCTTGCGCAGACGCGCGATCGCCGCGATATGTATCTGCGACGCTCGTTGCGAGGAGATGTTCCACGCAGCGCCGATGCGGCGCAGCGACTCCGCGCCATAGTAGTGCGCGAGAAGCAGGCGGCGCTGCCGCTCCGGAAGCGCGCAGACGAGTGACTGCAGATAGGCGCGCTCGTCGTTGTCGGCCGTCAGGCACGCCGGATCTGCCCCGGCGTCGGGCGTCAGGCGCTCTCCGAGGGGCAGCGGCGCGTCGAGCGAGAGCGCGAGCGAGCGATACGCAGCACATTCGGCTCGCTCGAACCCGGGGTAGCGGCGCGCCATCTCGCGCGTCGATGGTACCGTACCGTGCATCACGGCAAGCGTGTAACGTTCGCGCTCCCCGAGGCGCGCGGTGCGGCGCACGCGCTCCGGTACGGAGTCGAGCCGGCGCAAGCCGTTGAGCATCGCACCGACGATGAGCTTGCGCGCGAAATACTCGAGCGTCACACCGCGCGACGGATCGTACGCGTCGACCGCCCGGACGAGGCCCACGCTTCCATCGCCGATCAAGTCGCCGAGATCCGCGCGGGGAATCACGCGATGAACCCGCCGCGCGATGCGGCGAACGAGCGGCAGCAGCGCGCGCACGCGTGCGTCGCGATCAGGCATGGCGGCGCTCCAACCATGCGGCGATCGCCGCGCCGAAACCGCGCGCGTCGTGCTCCGCGACCGACTGTGCAACGTACGCCATTCCGAGCCTGCCGAGCGCCGCATCCGATCGCGCGAGCGGCGCGAGCGTCATCTGCAGGAGCATCGCCTCGAAAACGACGCCAGCCTGCCGAGCGGCCGCGCTATCCACGCTGCAGGTTGTTGGCGATGCGCAGCATCTCGTCTGCGGCCTGGACGCCTTTGGCGTCGGCCTCGTACGCGCGTTGCGCTGCAAGCATGGACATCATCGCCTCGATGATCGAGACGTTCGACTCCTCGAGCATGCCGAAGCGGACGCGCGGTCCTCGCCCTCCCGGGGCGAGGAGTCGCGGCGTTCCGGAGGCGCGGGTTGCTTCAAAGAGCGTACCGCCGAGGCTGCGCAGATGTTCGGGCGCTGGGAACTGCGCCAGCGTAACGCGTCCGGCGACGGCGTTGCCGCGCGCCGTCGTCACGCTGACCGTGCCGTCTTGCGCGACGGCCGCGGAGATCGCGTCGTTTGGAATGCGCACGCCGTCGAGCGCGTAGCCAAGTGCGTTGCGCAGCCTACCGTCGGCGCCGCGCGAGAACTCGCCGTCCCGCGTGTACGCGCGCTCCCCGCGATTGCCGGTCACGGCGAAAAACCCCGGCCCGTCGATCGCCATGTCGAACGAACCCGTTGCCTTCGAGAGGCGCCCTTGCGCGAGCACGACGTGCTCGCCAAGCGCCACCGTTCCCAAGCCGACCTCGCCCGGCGCGGCGAGCTCCGTGAAGCTCGCGGCCGATCCTTTGAAGCCGGCGACGTCCGCGTTGGCGAGGTCGTTTGCGAGAACGTCGAGGTTGAGCTGCTGCGCCGCCATTCCGGTTGCAGCCGCGTACAAAGCACGGTCCATCTACGCCGCCTTGGCGACGTCGCTCGCCGCTTCGTGCCGCGTCCGATCGATCGCCGCGACGACGTGTTCCGCGCTCTCGAAGCCGCGCTGAGCCGCCAGCATCGCTACCATTTGGCCGATCGCGTCCACGTTTGCGGCTTCGAGAAATCCGCTGCGCACGCTGCTCCCGCGCGAAAGGCGCGTTGCAACGAGCACGCGCCCCGCATCGTCGCGCAGCCTGCCATCTGCGCCCCGTACGAAGGCGCCGCTTCGCGTCTCGACGATCCGCCCTCGCGCGTCGCGCAAGAGAAACGCGCCGTCTCCGACGATTGCGCGATCGTCGGTGCGGCCCGTGTGCATCAAGGCGCCGTGGCGCGCGATCGGCGCGCGCGCGATAGCGACGCCGCGCGCCGTCAACGAACCGCGCGCGAGGCTACCGCGAAAACCGTCGGTCGAAACGTTTGCGAGATTGTCGGCAGCGATTTCGAGCCGCGTTCGTGCGGCGACCATCGCGCTTGCCGCCCAGGCGATTGCGTCCATCGCGCCGAGCGTACCGCGGCGCTATTGCATCGTGGTTACGGCCTTGTTACCGCCGCGTGAATCGCCGAAGAACCGCCAGGCGGCCGTAAGCGACCCTCTGCATGCGCTTTAGCGGGCGTATGCAGGGAGTCGGCCGTTTGCGTCCGTGCTAGGAACTGCGCTACCTATGAATTGCTTAGCCGCCTCTGCAATGATGCGCGAAGCCAGGGACACGCTTTTTGCATTCATCCCCGCCCGGGCTAAGGCGAGCGCAATCCGGTTCTTGAGGGATCGATCAGCCCACCGCACTAAGATCCCCTCAAAAGCGTAGCCAACAACGCGAGCGTCCTTGTCGAAGTCGATGATAATGTACTCATTCGGAACGCCCGGGACCGGAAAATAGTCTGAAAAGGCCACCGGTCGCGACTCTTTTGTGATATGCAGAAAATCACGGTCGAAGTCTAGCGTGTATGGCTTGCCGTTCAACTCCTGTCTTTCGCTCTTCATTGTTCCATGCATTATCATACGATCACGCTATCTCTTTTCCAACGTAGCTTCGCCTGGGGCGGGAGCCTCCTGGTTAGCATAGCTGTTGTAACAAACGACACCGGGAATACCCCGAGTTTCCTGCAACGCTTGAGATGGACGGTTAGTCTCTTCACTTTGACGGTCCCATACGGATCAGGCTTAAGCCTCGTTGCAAAATATTTACCCTTCGCGCTATGAGCGGGGCGCCCGTCATCATAAATCGCATCCGGGCTAACTATGGTCTGGCGGACATCCTCCAGCCGTATGGTTCTTTCCCGCCGTAACTGCACATGCTCCTCGAGGACGTCCCTCGTCAGCAGGACCAGCTCGCCGGTTGGCAGACGTTCAGCCATGATGGTTTTAGACCCCCTCAGGAGCTCCAATAGTTCCATGAGGCGAGCATAGGGTGAAGCCCACTGAGTAAGATAACCCGGCACCGGGTGTAAAGTTCAAGCGCGGTCGCGTGGTCTCCTGAAGTTTTGAAGCGGAACAAGCACCTCGATCTGAGCCTGCCCGATTTGCCCCTAAAGGGAAGTCGTTCGAGTCGGAGCCGCGGGCGCTGGGCGGCTAGAACGTCTTGACGCGGTCGATCTCGACCTCGAGCTCTTCGCCGCCGATCTCGCCGTTCACGGTTTCGGCGACGGTGCGCCGCTCGCCGCGCGAGGAGGCTCCTGAAGGACTCTTCTCCAGCAACGACAGGTGCGTCATCAGCAGGCTGCGCAGCTCGCTGCGCGTCTTCTCCGTTTCCTCGATCGAGCGCTGGTGCTCGCGCCGCACTTCGGAGATCGCTTCGTTGTACCCGGCGATCTCGCGCTCGGCCGCCAGACGCGCCTGCTCCTTGATCAAATCCGATTCTTTGTGCGCTGACGCCTTGACCTCGTCCGCCGTGCGCTGCGCGAGCACGAGGGTATTGTGGAGCGACTCTTCCATCGCTTTGAAATGACTGATGCGCTCCTTGAGATCGGCGATCTCCGCTTCGAGCGCGGCGCGATAGGTCGCGCCGTCCTCCATCGACTCGATGACCTCGTCCAAGTACTGATCGACCTCGGCGCGGTCGTAGCCTTGCAGCGCCCGCTTGAAGGTCTTGTGCTGGATGTCGACCGGCGTAATCTTTTGCATGCTCACAGCCCTTTACTTCGTCACGAACTCGAGGGTACCGGCCATCATCGCATCGCGCATTCCGTCCGCGTTCACGACGACGCCTGCGGGCACGACGAGATAGATCGACTCTGCCAGCTTTTGAATCTTGCCGTCGATCGTGTAGGCGACGCCGGACGTGAAATCGACGACGCGCTGCAAGAGCGAGCGGTCCGCATTCTGCAGATTGACGATCACGACGTGCTTGCCGCGCAACGCGTCTGCGATTTCGACGACGTCTTGGAAGCTGCGGGGCGAGAAGAGCCCGACCTCGACGCCTTGGCGGCGCCCTCCCTTCGAGAGGGGAACGACCCGCGAAGGGCCCGGGGATTCCTCGTCTTCGTAATACTCCTCGCTTTCTTCGTCACGCAACGAGAAGAACGAGCCGATTTTCTCAAACATTGCATCCCCCTTTGCTTCGCGGCCTCGACGTCACTGCGCGCCCCCACGCTGACTCCGCAGCACGGGACCCCGTTCGCCGAACAGTGCCGTCCCTATCCTCAGCATCGTCGAGCCCGCGCGCACTGCCTCGCGCCAGTCTCCCGACATTCCCATCGAGAGCGTACTTCCACCTATCTGCGCAAACGTCTTTGCGGCGAGCGCGAAAGCTTCGGCTATCGCGCGGCGGTCGGCGGCGAGCGGTCCGATCGCCATGACGCCATCGACGCGAAGCGCCTCCCGGGCGCGCAACTGCTCGGCAAGGCGCTCACCCTCTGAGGGAGGGCAGCCGAACCGCTCGGCCGCCGAGACGTTGAGCTGAATCAGCACCGGAAGCACGCGCCCCGCGCGCTCGGCGGCGACGGCGAGCGCAAGGCCTGCGTCAAGGCGGTCGACGCTCTGCACGACGTCGAAAAGCTCGACGAGGGCCTTGGCCTTGTTCGTCTGCACGTGGCCGACGAAATGGCGCCGCACCGGCGGCAGCCGCGCAAACGCGAGGCGCGCCTCCTGGACGTAGTTTTCGGCGACGTCTTTCAGCCCGGCGGCGATTGCCTGCGCCACCGCTTCCACCGGCTGGCGCTTCGCCACCCCGACGAGCGTGACGCTATGCGGATCTCGTCCGCAGGCACGGGCCTCGGCATCGACCGCGGCACGCAGCGCGGCGTAGCCGCAAACGGTGCTCACGCCGTTCGTTCGACGTGCTCCTGTGGCCGGCCGCGCGTGGCGCAGTACCAGATGCCGGCGGCCCCGATCGCAATCATCGGCAACGCGAGGAGCTGCCCACCGGTGACGACGCCGAAGACGAGGATCCCCGGCTCACGCCAGATCTCTGCAACCGAGCGCGTGATGCCGTAGAGAAGAAACCACGTCCACGCGACGACGCCGTTGCGCGGCTTCGCGCGATAGACGAGCAGCAGGATCGGCAGCGTGGCGATGTCGAGCACCGCCTCGAAGAGCTGCGACGGATAGCGAGGAAGGTTGATTCCGCTGACCAGCGGCGCGCTCGGAAAGACGATGCAATACGGATGATTGGGAACGCAGACGCGCCCCCATAGCTCGTCGTTGATGAAGTTGACGACCCGCGTCAACGCGATGCCGATCGGCACGAGCATGACGATCTCGTCGGCGAGCGCGGTCATCGTCAAGCCCGGGTGCTTGCGCACGAAGAGGTAGATCGCGACGATGACGCCGATGAGCCCGCCGTGGAACGCCATGCCGCCTTGCCAGACCGCGATGAGATTGATCGGGTTCTGGAAGTAGAACGCAGCGCTGTGCCCGCCGCTCTGGGTGGGTGTGAGCATGTCGGCGATCACGAAGAGCAGCCGCCCGCCGATCAACACGCCGATCACGGCGTAGAAGATGAAATCCTGCACCTGCTCGCGCGTGAGGCCCAGGCGGCGCAACGCGGCCGGGCGGCTCATCCAAAGGTAGACGCAGAGGAAGCCGACCAGATAGGAGATGCCGTACCAGTGGATCCCGAAGCGCCCGATATGGATTGCGATCGGGTCGATGTTCGGGTACGAGAACCATTGGTGCATGCGCCCGGTTTGTTTGACAGGCGCGAGGCGACCTGCAAGCCAACTTCTGGCAGCCGATGACCTCGACCGCCCCCCTTTCGGCCGGCATCGCGTTCGTTGCCGGGCTCGTATCGTTCGTGTCGCCGTGCGTGCTGCCGCTCGTACCGGCGTATCTCTCGTTGCTCACGGGCGAGAGCCTCGAAGAGCTGCGCGAGGGCGAGCGCGCAGCCGCACGCGCGCTTCCGCACGCCGCGGCATTCATCGCCGGGTTCATGATCGTCTTCATCGTCCTAGGCCTCACCGCAAGCGAGCTCGGCGCGCTACTCGGCGCGAACCGGCGCGTGATCGCCGAGATCGGCGGCATCGTCGTCATCGTGCTCGGCCTGCAGATGATGGGCATGATCAAACGCATCCCGTTCATCATGCGCGACACGCGCGTGCAGGTGGCGCACGAGCGACGCACGCTATGGACGTCCCTCATCGTCGGCATTGCATTCGCTGCCGGGTGGACGCCGTGCATCGGGCCGATTCTCGCAGCGATACTCGCGCTCGCCTCCCAGCAGCACAACGGCATGGCGGCGTTCCTGCTCCTGTGCTACTCCCTCGGGCTCGCCGTGCCGTTCCTTCTCGTGGCAGCCGCCATCGACGCGATCCTTCCGTGGCTCGCTCGCGTGCGGCGCGCGCTCGGTGCGATCGAGTTTGTCGCCGGTGCGTTTCTCGTCGCGGTCGGGCTCGTGCTCGCGAACGACGCATTCCTCAACGTCGCAGGATGGTTCTATCGCTTTGTCCCAGTCCCCAAGCTCTAGCCCGCGCGCAAGCAGCCTCCGCGTCGCCGCGATCGGCTTCATTGCCGTTGCGGTCTTGATCGCCGACCAGCTGTCGAAACGCTACGTCATCACGCATCTCTACTTCGACGGCCAATGCATTCCGTGGTGCGGGCACAAGGACGTCATCCCGGGTTGGCTGCGCATCGCGCCCGAGCCGAACTACCACGGGGCCTTCGGGCTGCTCGGCAGCAATGCGTTTTTGCTCGTCGGCATGGCGCTCGTCGTGCTTGCGGTTTTCTGGCTGAGCTTTCGCGATGCGGCCGAGCGATCCACGCTCGTGCGCGTCGCGTTCGGGCTCATCCTGGGCGGCGCGGTCTCGAACATCATCGACCGCGTGCACTTCGGGTACGTCGTCGACTTCATCGACTTCTACCGTTTTCCCGATATCTGGCGCTTCACGTTCAACGTCGCCGATTCGTGCATTACGATCGGCGTAGTTCTCCTTTTGCTATCGACGCTACGTGTCACCCCACGCCGTCAACGCTGACGAGGCCGGCCTACGCGCCGACGTCCTGTGCGCGCGCCTCTCCGGAGCCTCCCGTTCGCTCGTCACGCAAGCGGCACGCGACGGCCTGCTGCGCGTCAACGGCGAGGCATCGAAGCCCAGCCGCGTGCTCGACGCGGGCGACGTGCTGACCTTCGAGATCCCGCAGCGCGTCCCGCTCGTCGCCGTCGCAGAGCCGATCGCGTTGCACGTCGTGTTCGAAGACGACGACGTGATCGTCGTCGACAAGGCCGCCGGCATGGTGACGCATCCCGCGCACGGCGCGCCGGGCGGCACGCTCGTCAACGCGCTGCTCGCACACGCCGGCAGCTTGCCCGGCGACCCGCTGCGCGCGGGCCTCGTCCACCGCCTCGACCGCGACACGTCGGGGCTGCTCGTCGTGGCGAAGAACGAGGAGGCGTTGCGCCGGCTCGGCAAGGCGATGATGGCGCGGCGCGTGACGCGCGAGTATCTCGGTCTCGTGCACGGCGTTCCGGAACATGCGCGCGGCCGCATCGACGGTCCCATCGGCCGCGATCCGCACAACCGTTTCAAATACGCCGTCGTCGCCGCGGGAAAGCCCGCGGTGACCAATTACGCCGTGCGCGACGCGTGGAAGCGGCATGCGGAGCTTTCGTTTACGCTCGAAACCGGCCGGACGCACCAGATTCGCGTCCATGCGGCTGCCATGAGGCACCCGCTGCTGAACGATCCGTTGTACGGACACGAAGAGCCGCGCTTCGGTTTGCCCGGGCAAGCTTTGCACGCGTGGCGGCTCGCCTTCCAGCATCCACGAACGCGCGAACCGATGGCGTTCGAGGTCGAGCCGCCCGCATCGTACGCGCGCGCACGGGCGATGCTCGAGCAGACGTGAGCCTGCAGTTCGGCGTTCGCGCGCGCGACGGCCTCGCGCGGCGCGCAACGCTGCGCACCGCACACGGCATCGTCGAAACGCCGGCGTTCATGCCGGTTGGAACGGCGGCCACGGTCAAGGGCTTGACGCCGCACGAACTGCGCGAGGCCGGAACGCAGATCGTGCTGGCCAACACGTACCATCTCTGGCTACGACCGGGACGCGAGATCGTCGCCGCCGCCGGCGGCCTCCATCGCTTCATGGCCTGGGACGGCCCGATCCTCACCGACTCCGGCGGGTTTCAAATCTTCAGCTTGCGCGAGCGCCGAACGCTCGACGACGACGGCGTCACCTTCGCGTCGCACCTCGACGGCAGCCCGCATCGTTTCACGCCCGAAACCGTGATCGCGTTCGAAGAGGCGCTCGGCGTCGACATCGCGATGGCGCTCGACGTCTGCGTGCGGCTTCCGGCGAGCCCCGGCGAGCTCGAGCGCGCCGTCGCGCTCACGACGCGCTGGGCACGTCGCTCGCTCGAGGCGCGCACGCGCGATGCGACCGCGGTATTCGGCATCGTGCAAGGCGGGTTGGACCGCGCGTTGCGCGAGCGCAGCGCGCGCGAGCTGGTCGCGCTGGACTTCGACGGCTATGCGATCGGCGGGCTCTCGGTCGGCGAGACGCGCGCAGAGATGGAGACCGCAGCGCGGTTCTGCGCCGAGCTGCTGCCCCAGGATCGGCCGCGGTATTTGATGGGCGTCGGAACGGTTCGCGACGTTCTGCTCGCCGTCGATTGCGGCATCGACATGTTCGACTGCGTCTACCCAACGCGCTGCGGGCGCAACGGACGCGCGATGACGCGCGACGGTGAGTTCCACATTCGCAACGCGGCCTTCACGCGCGACCTCTCGCCGATCGATCGCGACTGCTCTTGCGCGGTCTGCACGACGTTCACGCGCGCGTACCTCGCGCATCTCTTCCGCGCGAACGAGATGCTCGGTCCGCGCCTGCTCTCGTACCACAACGTGTATCTCTTGAACGCGCTGATGGACGAGGCACGGTCGGCAATCGAAGCCGGGGATTGGGCGAGCTTCTATCGGGGAACGGTAGAGAGAGCAACCAAGGCATCGCTGGAATCGTAGAATCCCGAGAACGCCGGGATGCTCCAGCGGACGCACCGTACGAAGGAGGTTTACGTGAAGAGACTCTTCCTAGCACTCGCCTTCATCTCCGGGCTCTCCGGACTCACCGGCTTGGGTTTGGCGCCGGCGTCGGCCCAGATCTACGTACGCGTCGGCCCGCCTCCGGCACCGCGCCGCGAGTACGAGCCGCCGCGTCCCCATCCTGGATACGTGTGGATCGGCGGTCACTGGGCTTGGCGAGGGCGCTGGGTCTGGACAGGCGGCTACTGGTCGGGCAGGCGCCGCGGCTGCGGCTGGGTCCCGGGGCACTGGGTCCGTACCTGGCGCGGCTACTCCTGGCGCGACGGCTTCTGGCGTTGCTAGCGGGCGCGCCTTTCAAGCTCGCGGACGACGACGGCGCACTCGTCGCAGATCGACGGGTGCGCCGCATCGCCACCGAGCCGCCGGTACTTCCAGCATCGCGCGCACTTCTCGCCTTCGGCGGCAATGATGCCGACCGTGGGAGCCGTCGCGTGCGTATTCGAGAGGCGAATCTCGATCTGTGAGACGACCAGCGCTTCGCGCAGGTCGTCGTCGCCGAACCTCGCCAAGCGCTCGCGCTGCTCCGGCGACATCTGCACGATCGCCTTGGCTTCGAAATCGCGGTACTCGGCATTTGCCGCAACGGCCGCGCGCAGCGCTCGCAGCGCCGCCCATTGCTGCGCCGCCCCGGCATCGCGGGCGATCGCGCGGACGAAGCGCAGGTCGAAAACCGAGCCGGCTTGCGCACGCAGCGGCTCCGGCACGGCTTGCCACGCCTCCTCGGCGGTGAACGAAAGCACGGGTGCGACCGCGGCGAGAAAGCCGCGCAAGATGCGAAAGAGCACGGACTGAGCCGCACGGCGGCGAGGATCGCCGGCGGCACGCGAATAGAGCGGGTCCTTCACCGCGTCGAAGTAGAGCGCCGAGAGCCCGCTCTCGAGCTCGACGAGCGCGAGATACGCGCCGTGAATGTCCGCGACGTCGTACAAGTCGGCGATTTCGCCGAGCTTCTGTGCCGCGTATTCATCGGCGAGCGCGTCCAGCGGCGGCAGGTCGGCGCGCTCGACGATCGCCTCCGGCGCGAGATCCCCGATGTTGCCGAGCATGAACCGGATGCGATTGCGAACGTTCCGATAGACGCGCCCGACCTGCGCCACGACGTTCGGGCCGAATCGCACGTCGTCGACGAACTCCACGGACGCGGCCCACAGACGCAGCACGTCGGCGCCGTACCGATCCATCGCGTCGCGCGCGTCGATGCCGGTACCACGCGACTTCGACATCGCACGCCCCTCTTCGTCGTTGACCCATCCGTTCTTGACGACGTGCCGATAGGGAGCCTCGCCGCGCAGCGCGGCCGCGATGACGAGCGAGCTGCGGAACCAGCCCCGGTACTGGTCTCCTCCTTCGATCACGGCATCGCACGGCCACGGCAGGCCGCCGTGCCCGAGCACCGCGAGATGCGTCACGCCGGATTCGAACCAAATGTCGACGATGTCGCGCTCGGCGGCGAAGGCCGTGCCGCCGCAGGAGGGACACGCAAAACCCGCCGGCAGATACGTCGCGACGGCGTCGCGCCACCACGCATCGGCGCCCACCTGCGCGAAGCGCCGCGCGGCATTGCGCGCAACGGCCGGATCGAGAACCGATTGCGCGCACGCGAGGCACGTGACCGCCGGAATCGGCGTTCCCCACGTGCGCTGGCGCGAGATGCACCACTCGGGATGCCGTTCGATCATCTGGCGCTGGCGTTCGCGCCCCCATTGCGGAGTGTACGTGACCCCGTTCGTCGCGTCGAGCGCGCGCGCGCGCAGATCGTTGCGATCCATCGCGATGAACCACTGAGACGTCGCGCGGAAGATCACCGGATTGTGGCAGCGCCAGCAGTGTGGGTACGAGTGGACGATCTCCTCCGCACGCAGCAGCGTACCGTTGGCGCGAAGATCGCCGACGATCGTCGCGTTGGCGTCGAAGATCTGCATACCCGCGTACGGCCCGGCCTCCGCGGTGAAGTGCCCGGCGGCATCCACCGGATTGCGAATCGCCAGCCCGTTGGCCGTGCCGGTCTCGAAGTCTTCGGCACCGTGTCCGGGCGCCGTGTGCACCGCACCCGTTCCCGTTTCGAGGTCGACGTACTCCGCGAGCACGATCTCCGAATCGCGATCGAAGAGAGGATTGCGCGCCCGCAGCCCGCGCAGATTGCGGCCTGTAGTCGAGGCGATCTTCTTCGCCGCCGCGTACCGCTCGCCGAGCGTCGCCGGCGCCAGCGCCTCGGCCACGAGCAGCGCTTCGTCGCCGAGATCGTAGAGCGCGTACGCCGCGTCCGGGTGGAGCGCGACGCCCGAGTTTCCCGGAAGCGTCCACGGCGTCGTCGTCCAGACGACCACCGCCGTCTTCTCGCGCGGGAGATCGACGCCGAGCACGGACGCGAGCGCGTCGCGCTGGCGCTCGTCGAACGCAAAGCGCACGAAGATCGACGGCGACGTCCTGTTCTCGTACTCGATCTCGGCCTCCGCGAGAGCCGTTTCGTCGTGCCAGCACCACAGCGTCGCGCGCAAGCCCTTGTAGATTTGGTTGCGCTCGGCGAGGTCCGCGAGCGTGTCGACGATGACCGCCTCGTACGACGGGTCGATCGTGCGATAGGCATGGTCGTAGTCTGCGAAGACTCCCATGCGCATGCGCACGTCGCGCTGGCGCTCGAACCAGTAGATGGCGCGTTCCTTGCAGCGCGCCCGCAGCTCGAGCGCGTCGACGGTATGGAAATCGGTGATGCCAAGATGTTTGAGCGTCTCGAGCTCGATCGGCAGGCCGTGCATGTCCCACCCGGGGACGAACTTCGCCCACTTCCCGTCGAGCAGCGCGATCTTCACGAACACGTCCTTGAGCACCATGTTCAAGAAATGCCCCATGTGCAGCTCGCCGTTCGCATACGGCGGGCCGTCGTGAAGGATCCACGGCAGCGCGCTCGCGTTGCGTTCCAGGCATCGCTCGAAGGTTCGCTGCTCCCGCCACCACGCGACGCGCGCGGGCTCGCGCTTCGCGAGCTCCGCCTGCATCGGAAAGCTCGTCGCCGGAAGATTCAGCGTCGCGCGATAGTCGCGCCTCTGCGCGTCGCTCATCACTCCGCCATGAGTTCGCCGAGAACGTCGAAGTTTCGTTCCGCAAGCGCTCGCACGCGTTCGATGCGCGCTGCGAGGTGCGCGCGAAGCTCGTCGTGCCGCGCAACGGCGGCGTCGACGAGCGCCTCGACGTCTTGCGCGCGCGCGCCGCGCTGCGGCAGAAGCAGCGGCTCGAGCGGATACTCGAGATCGTCGAGCAGCGCGCTGACCTTCGGATCGTAGGGAACGGCAACGAACGGCACCGCGTACCGTGCGGCGAGGACGAGCGCGTGCAGACGCATTCCGACGACTAGGCGCGCGCCGGCGATTGCCGCCGCGGCCGTCGCGAGGGCCGGCTCGGGCAGGAGCACTGCCGGCGCGCTGCAAGCGCGGATGACGGTCGTCGAGGCGGCGGCGTCGGCCGCGCCTCCGAGCGGCAAGAACGCGACGCGGATGCCGTGCGCCTGCGCGAGCCGGTCGGCCGCGCGCGCGAGAAGGGCGACGCCCGCGGCAAAACCCGGCGCCTCGCGTACGCAGACGATCGCGTACGGTTCGGAGCCCGCGCCAAGCCCTTCGCGCGTCAGATCGACGCTCGGCGCGGCATCGTAGAGAAAGACCGGGTCCGCCGTGCGCTCGACGCGCGTGCCCGGAAGGAGCGACGAGAGCAGCGCGCGCGAGCGTTCGTCGCGGACGGTCGCGCGGTCGACGCCGCGGCAGAATCGCCGCACGAGCATCGCGCCGAGACGGTCCAGTGGGCCGATCGATTGCGCGAAGATCATCGTCTTGCGCCGCAAACGAATCGCTTCGCGCACGATTCCCGCGTAGTAGAAAAGACTGCGCAACGACGTGGCGCTCTGCAGCAAGCCCCCCCCGCCGCAGACGACCGCATCGGCGCGGGCGATCGCCCGGCGCACGGCGCGCAACTCCCAACGTTGCGTCGCTCCCACGCCGTAGCGCGTCGCGGTCGCTTGCGGCGTTGCAGAGAGCACGTCCAGCCCGGCGTCGGGAAAGCGCGCGCGCATGCGCTGCACGATCACCTCGAGGATCGCTTCATCGCCGACGTTGCCGAAGCCGTAATACCCGCAGAGCAGCACGCGCATCAAGGTGCGATGCGAACGAAGCGGCGATAGACCCAGATCAACGCGATGCCGATGACGATGCCGATCCACAGCCCGTTGAAGATGCGCAGCAACGAGACGAGCAACGGCGTATGCAGGTGCGAGAACGTGTCGACGATGTCGCCGATGCCGACGCCGGCGCCGAGCGCGAACAGCCACCCGACGGCGCGGCGATGCGCCGGCAGGAGAGCGGGAACGAGCATCATCGCGGGATAGCCGATGAGAAACTCCTTGAGCCGCGGCCGCACGGAGAGCACCGTTTCCAGCCCACGCCGCAGCGCGAGCTCGAGGTGCGAGGGCGCGATCTCGCTTTGGTTCCCGCTGCGCATGAGCAGCACCGCGCCCGCGCCGAGGATGGCGAGGCCGGCGATCAATTGGTACGCCCGTAACGGCGTGAAGAGCACCGCGCGCACGCTCGTCGAGCCGGCAGCGTATCGCCCGCTGAAGAGATAGAGCAGGAGCGCGACGATCGGCGGAAGCGCGAGGACCAACTTCACTCCCCGGAATCGCTCGATCTCCTCCATGGCGAGAGGCGAGCTCATCACGCCGACGACGACGAGCGCGCCGAGCAATGCAACGCCCGTTGCGACGAGCGTCCAGCGCACCGAGCGTACGCCTTGCGCGAGCGTTCCGGGCTGCGGCACCGACTCGAAGGCCGGCCCCAGCGCGAGAAACGCCGCGGTCTCGAAGAGCAGAGCACCGGCGAGCGCGACCATCGAGCGGGCGAAGAGCTCGTGGTGCGTGACCACGCCCGCCGCGTAGAACGCGATCGTCAAGACGTAGGCGGCGACGACGAGATCGCGGCGGTACCAGCGCAGGGCGAGGAGCAGCAGCGAGAAGATTGCGGGAACGCACAGCGCGCTCAGCCCGACGAGAATGCGGTTGTCGCCGCGGTAGAGCGGGATCGGCGTGGCTCTTCCGAGGCGGAAACCGTGCGCCTTCAGCTCGTCTGCGACGCGACGCACCATTTCGACGTTCGTCTGTTCGATCGACAGGTTTCCGTCTTGATGCTGCCACGTACGCAGATAGACGACGCGAACGTTGCGCTCGCGCACGCCGAGCACGTAGCGATCGACGACGTCGTCGAGGGTGAGCTTCTCGAGCTCCGGACGCGCGATGGCTTGTACGCGCACGATCCGCCCGGGGATCTCCCTCCCGAGACTGACGTTGCCTTTCTGCACTTGGCTCGGATCGTACGTCTCGATCGATCCAAAGTTGAAATCGTGGCCGGGCTCGCGAAAGACGCGTCCGGCGTCCGCCAAACGATCGGGATACCCCCACACTTCGTTGCGCAGCCCGAAGAAGACGACGGTCGAAACTTTCGGAGCGTAGCGGAGGACGGCGCCGATCTGCGCGTCCATCTGCGGCTGCGCAAAGCGCTCGTCGTTCTGGAGGCGCGGAATCACGAGCAGCCCCAAGCGTTTCGCAAGCAAGAGCTGATCGGTCGGAATGCCGAGACCCTCGGTGTTGAAGTAATCGATCTGCGTGTGCACCTCGATCAGCCACGGAAACCGATCGCGCAGCACGTGGATGCTCTTGGCCATGAAGTGCAACGGGAGTTGCGTTCGATAGCGCTCGAAAGTGGCGCGATCGGTGACGACGAGATAGACGGCGTTGAGGTCGATCTTCCCCGAGCTGGCCAGGCGCGCGAGCAGAGGATCCCGCAGCGATGCGATCTGCGCTTGCGAGACGAGCGCTCCACCGGTAGTGGCGTACGCCTTCCCGTTGCCGCCGATGTCCGAGCCGAGCTCTTCGGTCAGCGCAAGCGACGTCAATCCCGCGCGGCGCAGCGCGATGAGGAATGCGGCCGGATTGTAATCGTACGAGCGCGCGAGCTGGATGAAATCGGCGTAGTCCAGGGCGATCTCAACGCGACGTGCGTGCAGCTCGGTGCGTACCCGCAACGCAGCGACGGCGAGACACGCCAGCAGCCCTACCGCCAGCACCAACAGCGCGAACCGCGCGCGTGAATCCCTCAGCACCCCTTCTCCGTTTCACGTCGGAAAACAAGAGGCCTCGCCGTAGGCGAGGCTCTTGCCGTCGCGTATGCGGTTTCCCGCATACCGGGTGTGGGCGACGTCTGCTGCATTCGCTCCGGACCGGCGACGCCCACGATTCCGCCGGGGAGCTCCATTAAGGAAGGCCTCCTTCGGGGAGCCCTATCCTACCCCTTCCAGTGCGGCGGCCTTTTTTCGAGGAATGCGCCGATCCCCTCCTGTGCCTGTTCGGCCAGCGCGTTGCGCGTCATGACATCTTTCGTATAGACGTAGGCGTCGCGCTCGGGGCGATCGATCTGCTCGTAGAACGCGCGCTTGCCGATGCCGACGACGGCGCCGCTCGCCTCGGCGATCCGACGCGCCAGTGTAAGCACTGCGTCCCGCAGTTGCTCGAGCGGAACGACGCGATTGACGAGCCCCCACGCGCACGCTGTCTCCGCGTCGATCGGCGAGCCGGTCAGGAGCATCTCCATGGCGCGCTTACGCCCGACGGCGCGCGTCAACGGCACCATCGGCGTACTGCAGAAGAGACCGATGCGCACCCCGGGCG
The DNA here is from genome assembly GCA_035532035.1 of Candidatus Dormiibacterota bacterium. Taxonomy (NCBI): domain Bacteria; kingdom Bacillati; phylum Candidatus Dormiibacterota; species Candidatus Dormiibacterota bacterium. Next base: position 28,302 of record DATKRS010000024.1, on the reverse strand, counting down.
TCGCGAAGGTTGCCTCGGTCGATGCCACCGCAAGGTCACACGCCGCGACCAGCTGGCATCCGGCGGCGGTCGCGATGCGCGCGACCTCCGCGATCACCGGCTGGGCGACGTCGTGTATCGCTTGCATCAGCGTAACGCAAGCGTCGAAGATCTCGCGATACTCCTCGGCGTTGCGGCCGCGCAGCTCGCTCAAATCGTGGCCCGCTGAAAACGCCGCCCCTTCTCCCGCAATCACGATGACGCGCACGCTCGCGTCCTCGCCGAGCTCGTGCAGGTGCTCGGTCAGCTCGCGCATCATCGCGAGCGACAACGCATTGCGCCGCTCCGGCCGCCGCATCGTGAGCACGGCGATGCCGTCTAGACGCTCGATGCCGGTAAGAACGCACTTCGCAGTTTCCATTGAGCTCCTTTGGTGGGCGATGCAGGGCTCGAACCTGCGACATCCTCCGTGTAAGGGAGGCGCTCTCCCAGCTGAGCTAATCGCCCACGAGAGAATACTCCTAGCGCGGGAGGCTTGCGATCTTCCTTTGGAGGTACGCGACCGCCGCTCGCAGTTGGGCGTCGCGATCCAGCTCGCCGAAGCGGGCGTTGCGGTTTTCGTCGACGGTGAGATCGGGGGCGATGCCGCGCAGGTTGATGTCGCGATGCCGCGGCGTCAGATAATGTGCGGTCGTAATCTTGATCGCCGCTCCGTCCGGCAGCTCGGTCAGGGTCTGCATCACGCCTTTCCCGAACGTCTTCGTCCCGACGAGCGTTGCCACGCCGTCGTCTTGGAGCGCGCCGGCGGTGATCTCCGAGGCCGATGCGGTGTAGCCGTTCACGAGCACCGTCATGGGCAACCCCATCTGCGATTCGTCGTCCGAATGATACGTCGTCGCGCGATCGCCGCGCTCTTCCACCGTCATGAGCGCTTGATCGCCCACGAAGTGCGAGCTGATGTCGAGCGCCGAGTTCACATAGCCGCCGGTATCGTTACGAAGATCGAGTACGAGAGCGCGCGCGCCCTGCTCGCGTAAGCGCTGCAGTGCGACGTTGAACTCGTCCGGCGTCGCGCGCCCGAAGGCGATGACCCACACGTACCCGATGCCGTCCGGCAGCATCTTGAAGACAACCGTCGGCGGCTGAACTTCAGAACGCGTCATCGTCACGGAGCGCGGGGTTGCCGTTGCAGAAGACGCAACCTCGATCGTCACGGGAGTCCCCGCTTTTCCGCGCAGGAGATTCCTCACGCCGTCGACCGGCATGCCCTTCGTCGACGTTCCCTCCACCGAGAGCAGAAGGTCGCCGATGCGCAGGCCGGCCCGGTCGGCTGGAGTGTTCGGAAGAACGTACGCAAAACGGATATACGATGAAACGGGATCCTGTTCGACGAGCACGCCGATGCCCGAGATGCGCTGGGGATCGAGCGCTTCGTTGAACGCGCGATACTCCTCCGGCGTCATGAACTCCGTATAGCGATCGTCGAATGCGCCGGCCATGCCGGCGATCGCGGCGTACGCGTAATCCGTCGCGTCGCCATGCGCGGCCGCTGCCGTATTCTCGATCGCTGCATCGAGATCGCTCAGCGCGTGCGCGTCGTCGCCAGAGTCGCGCACGACGGGAACGTCGGCGTTCGCGCCGTGCTTGCGCGCATACGCGAGCAGTCCCGCACGCGCCGCATCGAAGATGCGTTGCGCGCCGATCTGACGATACGCGGTCTGCTCCAGCAAATGGAAGCTCTCATCGACGTCTTGCGAGGCTTTCGCGGAGAGTTCGGTCTGCGCCACGACCGGATGCGCGGTAAACGCAACGAGCGCAAAGAGTACGACGTATGCGACGCACAAGAGGCGTCGAAGGCGCATCGGCATGACGTTATGGTATTGGCACCGGCGCGCTCGATTCCTCGACCAGGGCACTATGCCGCGGCGCGGCGGAGGCGGTCCATGATCGCGAGCCCGAGCCCTCGCTCGGGTACCGGCTCGGCGTCGATGCGTTCGAGCCCCAGTGCGTCGAGCTCGTGAAGCAGGTCGAAGAGGCGCGCCGCCGCATCGCCGAGATCGCCGCTCGGAGAGAGCACGCGCACGGCTGCGTAGCCCTGCGGAGCATGCTGGAATGCAAGGTATCCCGATCCGTGGCGCTCGGCCGGGGGGACGCCGGCGCTCGCGACGACGCGCAACGGCGTCGCCGGTGCGTAATGATGGGCGAGCCGCCCCGGCGCGAGCGGCGCGCCGCGCTCGTCCACGTTGCGCTCCAGCGGACCCACGATCGCTTCGATTTCCTCCGCGGCGATCGCGCCGGGACGAAGCAGCGCGGGGCGCGGATCGAGCCGCACGATCGTCGACTCGACCCCGAGCTGCGTCGGGCCGGCGTCGAGAATGCACTCCACGCGCTGCCCGAGCATCTTTTCCACGTGTTGCGCGCGCGTCGGTGTCAGGCCACCGAAGCGGTTCGCACTCGGAGCGGCGATCGGAGCGCCGGTTTCGCGCAGGAGCGCGAGCGCGACCGGATGGGAGGGCATGCGCACCGCCACCGTCGGCAAGCCGGCGGTAACGATCCCTGGCACGGCGTCGGCACGCGGGAGCACGATCGTGAGAGCTCCGGGCCAGAAGCGGCGCATCAGCGCGCGCGCCTCCGGCGAGATCTCGCGTGCAACGAGGGCGAGCATATCTTCGTCGCTCACGTGCACGATGAGCGGATCGAACGAGGGCCGTTCTTTGATCTCGAAGATGCGCGCCGCCGCATGGGCGTCGAGCGCGAGAGCAGCCAAGCCGTAGACCGTCTCGGTGGGGAACGCCACGACGCCTCCATCGCGCAACGTCTGCGCGGCGCGGCGGATGGTCTGCGCAGTCGCGGGAACGACGGCCATCGAGGCGCGGATCTCAGCCCGCGCGCCCGGCGGCCAGGGCGGCGTCTTCCGCGCGAACGCGCCACGTTAACAAGAGCGCGTTCAAGAGCGTGAACGTACCCGCGATCCAATACGCGCCGAACGCCGCGGGCAACAGCGCAATCTCGAGCACGACGATCGCGTAGTTGGGATGGCGCATGATGCGGTACGGCCCCGCGCGTACGAGCGGAACGCCGGGAAGCACGATCAGGCGCGTCGTCCAGCGTGCTCCGAGCGTCGCGAGCACCCACGCGCGCGCGAGTTGCAAGAGCGCGTAGCCGCCGACGAGGTACCAGTTCACCGCCGCGCCGGCCGGAACGAGCCACGCCATCGAGAGAAACCACGCCGCGTGCAGCGCAACGAAGAACGGGTGCTGCCACGCCGCGATCTCGACGCCGCCGCGAGCACGCAGTGCGCGCGCGTTGCGCTCGGCGTACACCACCTCCGCGACGCGCTGTACGCCGACGAGCGCGAGGATCGCGTAGACGGGCGAGATGCTCATCGTTCGAGCGTGACGAAACCCGCGGTGAAGCCGGGACCCATCGCCGTCACCAACGCGCGATTCCAGTCGTCGCCACGCAGCGCACCATGCGAAAGCGCGCGCTCGAGCACGAAGAGCACGGTTGCCGCCGACATGTTTCCGTACTCGCGCAGCACCGCACGCGAGTCGTCGAGCGCGCCGGGCGCAAGGCCGAAGGCACGCTCGAGCGCATCGAGCACTTTCACGCCGCCGGGATGCGGAATGACGTGATCGACGTCCTGCATCGTGAGGTCCTGTTCCGCGAGATAGGCGTCGAGTACGCCGCGAAAGCGCGTAGCGACCAGCGCCGGGATGTCGCGCGAGAAGATCGCTCGCAATCCGTCGGCCGCAACGTCCCAGCCCATGACGTCGAGGCTGTCCTCGAAGAGATGCTCGCCCGAGGCGACGATCGCGGGACCGCGCGCCTGCGTCGAGAGCAGCGCGGCTGCGGCACCGTCGCCGAAGAGCGCGTTTGCCACGACGTTACTCTTCGTGACCTCTTCGCGCCGGAACGAGAGCGTGCACAGCTCGACGACGAGAAAGAGCACGCTCTTCCCCGGCATGTCGCGCGCGACGCTCGCCGCACGCGCGAGTCCGAGCGCGCCGCCCGCGCAGCCGAGACCGAAGATCGGCAACCGCCGAACGGTGCGGGGAAATCCCATGCGTTCCACGAGCAGCGCGTCCAGGCTCGGCGTCGCAACCCCGGTCGTCGAGACGGCGACGATCGCCGCGACGTCGTCGACGCGCGCGCCGGCGCGCTCGAGCACGTCGCTTGCGGCCCGTTCGAGTAGCGGCACTGCGCAATCGAGGTAGACGGCGTTGCGGTCCTTCCAATCGTGCGGCTCGTAATACCACTCGACGGGCACGCACGAGTAGCGGCGCCGTATGCCGCTGTTCTCGAAGACGGGCAAGAGACGTTGCACGAGCGCCTCGCCCTTGAAGATCGCGCGCACGCGTTGCACGACGTCGTCCTGTTCGAGCACGTATGAGGGTACGCTGGTAGCGATTGCTGCGAGCCGAGGAACCAAAGCCATTCCGAGTGCCATTCGGCGTCGCGCGTCCGCCTGCCCATCTGCCTTGCCTCGACCAACGAATTATGGGATAGTATCTAAAACCGCCCTCGTTCCGTTTTTTTGCAGAGGAGAAGAGACCATAGCGGGTTCCAGAAATAGGCGCCGCCGACCCGAGCCTCGCGTCCCGAAGGCGCCTAGCCAAGATACGAAAGAGGCTCCTCTCGAGGTTTTCGGCACCATCAAGCAGGTCTTTCCGAGCACGACCTTCTCCGTCGAGCTGGACAACGGGCACGTCATCCTCGCGCACATTGCCGGGCGCCTGCGGCGCCATCGCATCAAGATTCTTCCCGGCGACCGCGTCGACGTCGAGATCTCGCCGTACGATCTCACGAAAGGACGAATCGTCTACCGCTACCGCGCAGGCGAAGCTCGCCGCACGTGATCCGCGACCGGTCGACACGCGCTACTCGCGAGAGATAACCCGGCGCGTCCACCGACGGTAGAATACGTCCTGCGCGACCGACACTGTCGAGCGGGCATCGTGACGCGGCGCGACGTCTTGGGAATATGCCGCAGCGCTCGCAACGCCTGAGCCGGTAAGCGGCTAGCCTTTCTTGATGCTCGCCCTGATGAGCGTAAACACGTGCACGAGCCGCCTGTCGAGCTTCTTGAGGGCCACAATCGCAGCAACCCCAACGAGCGCGATCACGAGGGCATATTCGACCAGCGTAGCTGCAGCGTCGTCTTCGAGGAGTTGGTAAAAGGCCTGCCTCATATGCGAGAGTTCGGCGAGCGAGGGACGGCTCGGGAGCGTCCTTACGCTACCTGAACGCTATCTTCTCGCCGATTTTACGAGGCCCGGGCTCGATTGCTTCGCTACAGTCCCGCTTGGACGATTTCGTTGATGAATATCTGCGTGCGCGGATCGTCGAACCAGTTCGCGACGATCGCGCCGATCGGTGCACGCTTGCGAAGCGCGCCAACGTGCTCGTCGATCGCTTCGCGAGTTGGATGATCGGAGCCGAGTTCCCGGTGTAGCGCGTCGATGTGCCGGTGCGCCTCGCGATCGTCGCGCGCGACTGCACGTAGCTCCTCGGCGGGAAACTTCGGAGGGTCGCCAGGCATCGGCCCGGTTACGCCTGCCTCGGAGCGAACGCATTGTAGATCGCGGCGAAGATGGCCCCGGCTAGGCCGGCGCACACCATGAGGATCACAATCGCAAACAGAATCCACGCAATGACGGGCCAGCCCGACACCCCGTGCTGCGTCATCATCTGTTGCATCCACGGATGCATCGGCTGGTACACCCACGGATGCATCCGCGGTACGGAGCCGGCGCCTTGCCCCGTGCCGGCCATCCCATGCCATCGAGCGATATGGAAAGGAAGGGCGAGGAGCCCCATGACGAGCGCCGTCAACGCGGACGCGAACACGGTGGCTCGTACGCTAAGTTTCATGACCTAGAGTACGCGGCGGCCGACGGGGCGCCTGCACCCGGCCCCTTTTACGGCGTCCGGACGTGGTACTCGAAGTCGAGCCGGAACGTCTGCGGCGGCGCCGGGATCAGCGGCGACAGGATGCTGCCGAGCCCCGTCGACGACTCGCCGATCTGCGGAATCCCCGCGTTCGGCTCGGGCAAGTTTGCATACGTGTCGATGTTGAAGACGTTCTCCGCTGCGAGCTGAACGTCGAGCGTTCGCGTTACCGGGCGCCGTATCGCAAAGTTGAAATAGGCGAACGGCGGAAGGTTATAGGTATTGTTCTTTCCCTCGAAATCCGCATCGAGTTGGATGTACGTGTGGTCGCGCGTGATATATTGCAGCCCGCCGTATGCCTTCAGATACGGAATGCAGACCTCGGAACCACCGTTGCTGCACTGCTGCACGCCGTTTGCGGGCTGAACGTACGCGGTCGGCGACGTGTAGAACTGTGGCGGAACGCCCTCGACGACCGAACGCGTGAGCGCCCCCGCGACGAAGAAGCCAAGCCCGAGCGGCGGCTCGTAGTTGTACCGTAACGCAGCCTGCTGGACCGAGAGATCCGCGATGTTGACGGGCTCGTTGACGTACGAGTAGAGCGGCGACGTCGACGGCGTCGAGATCGTTTCGAAGACGTTATGGATCTGGATGTCGGAGAGGTCCATGCTGAAGATGCTGTTCCCGAAGCCGCGGTCCATGCCGAGATCGAACTCGCTCGCGACCTCGGGATTGAGGAACGGGTTCTTCAGCGTGAACGTCCCGAGTGGAGCGGTCGCCGATCCTCGCGTGATGAACGGAACACCGCTGACGAGCGATGCGTACGGGAAGGTCACCGACGTGCCCCACGAGAGCCGGTACGACACGCGTGCTTGCGGCTGATAGACGAGCGCGAGATGCGGATCGAAGCGGTTGGTCGTGCGGGTGAGCGGGGCGGTCGACGTCCTGTGACCGGAGAGCGCGACGGCCTGGACGCCGTGGAGCGCCCATGCCGTGCCGTAGAGACCCGCTTTGAACGTCAAGTCGGGACTCAGGGCGAACTCGCCGACGAGCGACACGGTGTTGAACTTCGACGTCGTGTCGGGAACGACGACGTCGGCGGCACTATTGTAGTACGCAAACGTTTCGTCGCCGTGATAATCGTACGTCGCCTCGATGAAGTCGCTGCCGAACGGATGGATGAACGTTACGGTACCGCCGGCGAGCTTGTCCGACTCGAGCACGCTGAACGGGCCTTGCAAGCATTCGGTTTCCGTAGCGCCCCTCGGGCCGACGATGCCGTAGTTCGGAGCACCCGTGCACGTGGATGACGCAGCGGCGTTCGGATAGTAGAACTGCGGGTAGTTGAGCTCGCCCGAACCATCGATGATGCGCGCGATGTTTCCCGCATACGGACGAATGAGCAGCGTGTTGTCACCGATCGCCGTGCGGAACTCGCCGCTGAAGAGCGGCTGGTTGTTATAGACGTTCGATCCCGGATAGAAGATGTAGCCGTTGATCGTCTTGCCGACGTATTGGGAGTCGAATGGGTTGGTGCAGACCTTGCCGCCGCTCAAGCACGGTGTAATGAGCATGTTTGCAGCATACTGGCCGTATGCCGTGCCCTGGGGCTGATAGCCGGCTTGCGAGCCGGCGAAGCCGATTTCAAACGACGTCGAAGGTGAAAAATCGTAGCGAAACTTGATCAGCTCGCCCTTCGTGAACAGCGAACCGTTCAGATTACCGCAGAACTGAATGATGCCGGTGCTGCCGGGCCTGTTGTCGAGGCTGGGGCTGTTCGGCCTTACGGTGCAGCCGTAATGGAGGTAGTAGGGGCCGTTGTTCGCCGCGTAACCCGCACCGAGCACGTATTGGAACTTGCTGCCGAGCGAGCCGGTCGTCAGAATGTCGTACGACTGCGATCCGAAGTTGTCGTCGCCGTAGACCATGTCGTACGTCGTCTGCCGCGTGAAACCAGGCGTCAACAGGTTGACGGTTCCGCCGATAGCGGAGCCGGCAAAGGGCGTCGTGTTGCCGGGGCCCGATTCGGCTTCGACGCTGCCGATCATCCACGAACTAAAGAACTGCGAGAACCACACGCCGTACCGGCCTGCCGAAAGCGGGTGGCCGTCGAGCAAGATCTGCGTCTCGTACGGTTGCGTTCCGCCGAGCGAGATCGACGTGTTCGGGGAGGAGCTGCCGCGCTCGACGACGGCGTTGGGAATGCGCTGAATCACGTTGTTGATCTGCGGATTCGCGAGGGTCGTGAACTGCTGGCGCGTCTCGAACGTGAGCGCCGCCGCGCCCGTGTTGATGGAGCTGTGCGCGGAGGCATTGACGCGCGCGATGGTCCGCAGCGAGCTAAGGGACGCAGGAACCAACGTCACCGCTACCGGCGTGGTCCCGCCTACGAGCAACACGAGGTTTGTAACCATCGCGGGAGCGTATCCGCCCTTGTTCACGTCGAGGCGGTAGATACCCGGCGTCACGCCGGAGATCGAGAAGTTGCCCTGGGCATCGCTCGTTGTCGTTCGCGACGAGGGGCCGCTCACCGCGATCTGCGCGCCGGAGATCGGCGTGCCCGACGACGAGCGCACACTTCCTTGGATCGTCGCGCTTCCGCTCTGCGCGAGCGACGCGACCGGACTAAGGAAGAGCAGAGCAAAGAGTACGGCACCCCAGCGAAACATCGGCATTCCTCCCGCAATTACTGCAGCGAGCTAATATAAGATAAGTTTGCATTAGACCGCATTGGCGGCGCGATTCCTATGTGTCACGAATCGGGCACCCGCTTGGTTGTTTCCAGCACACTTCTTTTAGAAGAGAGAGGAGTTGCGGGCCCGGAGGCCGTCAAGACGGCCGTATGCGCGTCATCGCTTTCGTCGCTTTCGCCGCCATGTGTTGCGGAACGGTCCTCGCCTCGCTCGTGCCGGCCAAGCATGGAGACTTCGCGCACTACACGTTCGCGCTGACGTGGCAGCCCGGCATCTGCTCCACGGATGGAGGATGCCTGCGCGATCAGCCCAGACGCCCGTTGATCGGGCTGCACGGCCTTTGGGCGTCGCGACCCCGGCAGCTCATCCGCAGCGGCGTCACCGATCCGCAATGGTGGTCGAGGGGTTGCGACTTCTACGTTCACAGTACCGCAGCACCTCGACTCGACGCGTACCTGCATTGGGCGCTCGGCAACGTGATGCCACATTTCGCGCACGGGCTGCTCACCCACGAATATGACAAGCACGTGCAATGCTTCGGGTTCGATCCGACGGCGTTCTTCTCCACCGAGCTCGCAATGCGCCACGCCGTCGTCGAGGGCGGTTTCGGACGATTTCTCATCTCACAGACCGGACGCACGGTCACGCACGCAGCCGTCGCCTATCGCTTCCGGCTGGCATTCTCTACGGACGAGACGCGATCGCTGCAGTTGCAGTGCGGTCGAAACCGCGCCGGGCAGACTGTCCTGACGCAGTTCTGGATCACGATACGAACGAGCGAGCTGGCCGCCTTTCCGCGAGCCGTTTCGCTGATGAACTCGCCCGTGAACGAGGACACATGCCCTGCGACGTTTCGCGTACCGTCCTGGCAGTAGCCGATCTTCACGACTTCTTCGTAATTCCATCGGCGCCAGATTGTATTCTGGGGGGGAATGAACGCCTCACTCCCTTCGTACGCGGATGCTCCCCGGATCGTGATTTGGGAAATGACCCGGGCGTGCGCGCTCGCGTGCCGGCACTGCCGCGCCGCGGCCATACCGCAGCGCCACCCTCTCGAGCTGACGACGACGCAGGCGTTCGCACTCGTCGACGCAGTTGTTGAGTGCTCGCCGGCGGCCTTCATCCTGACCGGGGGCGATCCGTTCATGCGTGCGGACATCGTTACGATCGTCGAATACGCCGTTGCACACGGTCTGCGGACGGCCGTTTCGCCGAGCGCGACGGGGAGGCTCACCCCCGCTTCTCTGCGCGCGTTGTCCGCCGCCGGCTGCAAGCGAATCTCTCTGAGCCTCGACGCTCCCGATGCAGCGTCGCACGATGCTTTCCGGGGCGTGCGCGGCTCCTTCGAACGAACGTTGCGCGGCGTGCGCGCGGCTCGCGAGGCGGGCCTCGAGGTGCAGATCAATACGACGATCTCGCGCTTCAACCACACGCGCATCGACGAGATGGCCGGCGTCCTGCGCGGACTGGACATCGTCCTCTGGAGCCTCTTCTTTCTCGTTCCGGTCGGCCGCGCGACGGAGCGCGACGTGCTGAACGCCTCGGAAACCGAGCGCGCGTTCGCACAGCTGCACCGGCTCTCCGGCGAGCTGCCGTTCGATCTCAAGACCACCGAAGCGCCGCACTACCGCCGGTATCTGCTGCAACACGGCGACGCCGCGAGCTTGGCCAAGCGAATTCCCGCGATCGGCGACGGCAAGGGATTCGTCTTCGTGTCGCATCTCGGGGAGATCTGTCCGAGCGGGTTCCTCCCGTACGTCGTCGGCAACGTTCGCACCGATCGCCTCCTCGACGTCTATCGCGGTCATCCGATCATGCGCCGCCTGCGCGCCCCCGATACGTTCGGCGGAAAATGCGGGGTGTGCGAGTACCGCGAGATCTGCGGCGGATCGCGATCACGCGCGTACACGATGACGGGCGACGCGTTTGCGAGCGAGCCGTCGTGCGCGTACGTCTCGCCCGCGTGGAGTGCGCTCGCGGCATCTCCATGCTGAACGTCACCAAGCTTCTGTGCGACGTCGAGCAGCCGATGGATGCGTTGCGCTACGGTCAAGGCGCCGGCGCTCCGCGTAGCGCTCGCGATCGAAAGCCGGTGGTCGTTTGGAACGTCTCTCGGACCTGCAACCTCCGATGCGAGCACTGCTACAGCGATTCGCGCGCCGACAGGTACGCCGGCGAGCTGACGCACGAGCAAGGCCGCGCGCTCCTCGACGACCTCGCCGCCTTTCGCGTTCCCGCAGTTCTGCTCTCCGGCGGCGAACCGCTCGCGCGCGCGGATACCCTGGAACTCGCGGCGTACGCACGATCGCTCGGCTTGAAGCTCACGCTTTCGACCAACGGAACGCTCATCGACGAACGGCGTGCCGCGCGCATTCGAGAAATCGGATTTGCCTACGTTGGCATATCGATCGACGGCATCGGCGAGACGAACGACCGCTTCCGCGGAGTCTCCGGCGCATTCGACCGAGCGATGCGAGGCATTCGCAACTGCAAGGCCGTCGGCCAAAAGGTCGGGCTGCGGCTAACGCTGACGCCGTGGACGGTGCGGGACCTCGATGCGATATTCGATCTGATCGAAGCCGAAGACATCGAACGCGCATGTTTCTATCATCTGGTACCCACTGGGCGCGGTCGCGTGGCCACGAGCCTCAGCGCCGCCGAGACCCGCCGTGCCGTGGACACGATCTTCCGCAGAACGCGGCAGTTTTGGCGCGACGGACGACCGCGCGAGATTCTCACCGTCGACAATCATGCCGACGCCGCGTACCTCTATTTGTCGTTGCTCCGGGAGGATTCGGCGCGAGCGACACGAGCGCTCGAGGCCTTATTGTGGAACGGCGGCGGCGCCAACTCCTCCGGCATCGGGATTGCGGACGTTGACACGCAGGGCAACGTCCATCCCGATCAGTTCTTGCAGAGCGTCACGCTCGGCAACGTCAAGGAGCGGAGATTCAGCGCGATTTGGACCGACGAGAGCAACGCCACGCTTGCCGCCCTGCGCGACCGGAAGGGTCGGCTGCACGGGCGCTGCTCCGTCTGCACGTTCCTGCCGATTTGCGGCGGCAACTTTCGGGCGCGCGCGTTCAATCTTCACGGCGACCTGTGGGCCTCCGATCCCGGCTGTTACCTGAGCGACGCGGAGATCGGCATCGCGTAAAGCATCGGGCGTTCGCTAGCACGTGGAGTGCGCGGGAGCTCCTCGAAAGCGTCGGGCGATCCAGGCCGCGACGTCGCCGGCGGCGGCGGCCAAGACCGAGCCGTGGGTCGCACCGACGTAGGCTTTGAACGCTACCGGCGCGCCGCTGCGGCACAGACGATCGCGCAGTGCGATCGTCATCTCCGAGGGAACGAGCGCATCCGCAACACCTTGCACGAGCAGCGTCGGCACCGAGATCGAGAAGTTCTCGGGAGAGTTTGCAAGGAGATCGGCGTAGAGCGCGTCCTCGTCGGCTTGCGGCCGGAAGATCGTCCGGGGATCGATCCGATCCCAATCGGAGTCGTTCATGAGATCGGAAATGCACCGTTGCTGCAGTTCGGGCATCATTTGCAGCGCTTGCGGCTCGAGCATCTGCGCGGGATCGATCCGCGGATCGACCGTCGAGAATCCGGCGATGAGCAGCCCCAAGAAGACGAGACCGCTGTTGGGCGCGTCGCCGAGTATCTCGTTCTGTAGGATGCCTTCGACGTGAGAAGCCGGCGCGTACGCGACGGCCCCGGCGAGGTGCAGCTCAGGCGCCCATTGCTCGCCGAGAGCGGCGGTCGCGAGCGCTGCGGCGCCGCCTTCGGAGTGGCCCATGACGATCCACGTGCGACCGATCTGGGGATCGATTTCGCGCGCCGCGCGCACGATATCGGTGACGTCGCGCGCCGAGGCCGTCGCGACGAAATACGGATGTATGCCGGGCGTGCCGTTGCCTTCGTAGTCCGTCTGCGCGACGGCGTAGCCGCGGCGCACGAAGCCGTCGAGCATGCGCTGCTCGATATTCGGCCGCGACGAGCGCGACGGCGCGCATTGCGGCGCGTCGCCGACCGTACCGTGCGCCCAGCTGATCACGGGCCATCCGTGCGCCGGAGGTGCCCCTTGCGGAATCGCAATCGTTCCGGAAACCGCGGTGAACGTGCCGCTCGTTCCTATCGTCTCGTAGAGGATCCGCTCGTTCACCGCAGCGGACGGCAACGCCGGACCGCCGGTGAAACGTCGCGCCCAAACGACGGCTCCGTCACGCCGAGCAGGCAGCGGGTCGGGCGGCACGTAGAATGCGCTGCCGGGCGGTCCAACGGTAACGGTCGCCGTGGTACCGGTTGCTACGGTCGCCGCAAAAAGCAGTGCGCTTATCATCGGATGATGCGTATATTCGAGGCGGCAGGCCGTACCCTGCGTTGCGTAGGACTCCTCATGCGATGAGCGACACCCTTGCGATTCTCGTCGGAGGCGGACCAGCGCCCGGCATCAACGGCGTCATCGCCTCGGCCGCAATGGAAGCGTTCAGCTGCGGGCTGCGCGCGATCGGGATCTACGACGGCTATCGCGACCTCGCCGCGGGCCGCGAGCCGCAGACGGTCGAGCTCACCTTCGATCAGGTGTCACGCATCCACACCACCGGCGGATCGATCCTGCGAACGTCGCGTACGAACCCCGCGCGAGACGATGCGGCGCTCGAGCACTGCGTCGCAGCGCTCGACTCCTTGCACGTTCGCTATCTCGTTTGCATCGGAGGAGACGACACCACGTTCGGCGCGGCAAAGATCGCCGAGAAGATGCGCGGGCGCGTCGGGGTCGCCACCGTTCCCAAGACCATCGATAACGATCTTCCGCTACCCGACAACGCGCCGACGTTCGGATTCGAAACGGCACGTTCGGTCGGCGCCGATATTCTCGAGAGCCTCATGGAGGATGCGCGTACGACCGCGCGCTGGTACGTCGTGGTCTGCATGGGGCGCAAGTCCGGAGCATTGGCGCTGGGCATGTGCAAAGCCGCGGGCTCGACGCTCGCCGTTCTTCCCGAAGAGTTCCCGGAGCACACGGACCTTCAAGCGGTCATCGATACGATCGTCGGAGCGATCGTCAAGCGCCGTTCCGTGGGACGCCGGCACGGCGTCGCGGTGGTCGCCGAGGGCATCGCCGAGCGTCTTCCGGGCGAGGCGTTCACGGCGCCGGAGAACGTCGGGCGCGACTCCTTCGGGAACATTCGGCTCGCCGACATCCCGCTTGGCGTCGTCCTGCGCGACGGCACGCGCAAGCGGCTCGAAGAGATCGGCGTCGACTCCATCGTGCACGCCAAGGACATCGGCTACGAGCTGCGCTGCGCCAAGCCGGTGCCGTTCGACGTCGATTACACGCGCACGCTCGGCTTCGGCGCGGTGCGCTACCTGATCGAGGGCGGCAGCGGCGCGCTCATCGCGCTCTCCGGCGGAAACGTGCAGCCGATCGCGCTCGGCGATCTCCTCGATCCCAAGACCGGGCGAATTCGCACCCGCTTGGTCGACACGACCACCGAGGCCTATCGCGTCGCGCGGGACTACATGGTGCGGCTCGAGCCGCCGGACTTCAGCGACGGCGCAAAGCTTGCATCGCTCGCCGCGCAAACGCGCCTCCAGCCTAGCGAGTTTCGCGCCATCTTCGAGCGCGTCGCCTTACCCTGACGCCGGGCTGTCACGCGCGCTAGAGGCTGGGGCACTAGCGGTTGTGATGGAACACACAGCACTTCAGCTCAAACGACTCCTCGGCGGCATCGCGCTCGCCACCTTCGCAACCGCGGCGCCGGCTCTCGCGGGCGGCGGCGGATCGTTGCCCGCAAACGAAACGTATATCAACGTCAGCGCGCAAGTCACGGCGAGCTGCGCGGTCACCGTCGTCGCACAACCGGCGACGTTCCAGGTCGTTCCCGGTCAAGCGCTCGGTCAAGAGACCGGCAGTCTCGGCGTGAACTGCACGAACGCTACGCCGTACGCCATCGAACTCGGACCGGGTGCCTACGGCGTGGACGGCGCGACGCCGACCCGCTACATGTGCAACTCGAACTGCAACGGGACCAACGCACCTGCCGACGGCATCGCCTATCAAATCTTCCAAGATTCCGCGGAAACCGCGCCGTGGGGCGATGCCGTCGGCACGAATACCGTGGGCGGCACGGGTCGGGGCATGGGGTCCGCCGATGCAATCAACGTGCCGTTCTACGTCGACTCCCCGCCGGGCCAAAGCATCAGCAACGAGGTCGTAGCGGGATCGGCAAGTTACTATTCCGATCAGGTGCTCGTCACCGTATCGTACTGACCCTTGTTTCTCGCCCTGCTCTTGGCAGCGACCGGCTTCGCTTCCGCGTCGCCGGCGCTGCCCAGGTGGCACATCACCGCCAACCGGCTCGACGTTCCGGCCGGCAACCTCGCCGCCGACTTCACGATCGCGAACGACGACCGCGTCAACGAGCGCTTCGAGATCACCGCCTACTCCTGGAATCAGCATGACGGCGCCGAGACGCGCCGGGTCGACGTCGACGACGTCCTGATCTTCCCGCGCCTGCTCGAGCTTGCACCGGGCGAAAGCAGGCGCATTCGCGTCGGGGTCCTCAGAAGCGATCCGTCAGTCGAGTCGGATTACCGTATCGCCGTCGAGCAGCTTTTCGATCCGCAAAGGGACCGGTCGGGAATCCATTTTCTCCTTGCATACAACCTGCCGCTGTTCGTCGCTCCGCAGCGCTCGATATTCAACGCACGTATCGCCGGCGTCTCCGCTCGCTCGAGGACGCTCTATGTTACCGTCAGCAACGGGGGTAACGTTCACGTGTTCGTGCGAAGGGCAGTCGTGAGATGGCGTGGGGCGTCATCGGCGTATGGCCAACCGTTCTACGTGTTGCCGCACGCAACGATGGGATTCGCCGCGGTCGTGCATCGCTGCGGCACCGGCCTCGTCACGATCGTACCGGACAAGGAGTCGCACCTTGCGCCGCTGACGGCATCGCTCTCGATTCCGTGCCCCTAGTCGCGCGCGCCGCGTGGCTCCTCGCTGCGTTCGCCCTCGTCGCTGCGAGCGCGCGCGCTGCGGAGCCGGCGCGCGTCATCGCCTCTCTGCGCGTCAACGGGGTTGCGCACGGAGACATCGTGATCGTTCAGGGGGCGCACGACGTTTACGTCCGCGCGCGCGATCTCATCGGCGTTGCTTTTCCACGCAGACCGGCGACGACGACGATCGACGGCGACGTCTACGACTCGCTTGGCTCGAGCGGCATCGCATATACGTACGACTCCGCGTCGCTCACGCTCGAGCTCACGTATCGCGTCTCCACGAGGCAGCGCCTCGACGTCAGGGTTCCGCCGGCGACGTTGTATCGTAACGGCTCGTCCGCAACGGTCGCGTACGCGGGAGCGTTCCAACGCGGCGGGCCGCCCGCGCTCTCAGAGCGTATGACCTTCGCCATGCCCGGGGGCGTAGCACACCTGGGGTTTGCGAAGATCAACGGCGTCGTCTACCGCACCGGCCTCGACGCCGACTTCTACGAGAAGGGCGAGAACGGCGAAATTCTTCTCGGCGACCAACTGCTCGCGAGCGGCGGAGTCCTGCCGTCATTGCCCATCTTCGGTGTCGGAGTGACCCACGGCACGTCGGTTCGCACGAGCGCCGACCGTGCGCCGTTCGAGCGCGTCTGCGGAATCCTCAGAGATCCGGCGACGATCCGGATCGACGTCGCAGGCGAGGAGCCAATCGACGTCGGGCTCGAGCCGGGGCCCTTCTCGATCGACGGCATCCCGGTCGCTGCGCACGTCAGTGCGGTCGACAACCTCACGAATCTCCCCGTGCGGATCGACGTTAGGCCGCGGCTCGATGCGCGACTCCTTGCACCCGGGTGGCACGAGTTCACGATCGCCGCAGGCGTCCCGCGAACGTGCGTCTATGCGTGTGCGACCTATCGCGGCTTCGCCATCGGCGGCTCGCTTCTCACCGGCGATACGCTCTCTCTTTCAAGCGGTCCGCACGCGGAGTATTTCGACGGCCGCGTGGGTATCGGCTACGACGTCGTCGCCGCGGATCCCGACCATGCGCTCCGGCTCTCCGTGGGGTTTGGACCGCTCGACGGAACGCTCGTCTCCTACGTGCAGCGTGCCGGTCCGCTCTCCTTCGGCATCGGTTACGGTGCCAATGGTGCGCCGGCTTTTGGCGAGAACGCCCGGCTCGCCATGCCACGGCGCAACACATACCAGACGCTGAGCGCCTCCTATCGCACGCTGCGATTCCAGTACCAGCTATCGGATTACCGGCGATCCGGCAGCGTGCAATCGTATGACCTCATCGATAGCGTGCGGGTCTTTCACACCGTTTTGCAGCTCGACCTTCGCGATCGACGCGCGCGCGGGCGAACCGGCAACGTATCGCTCGGAGTGCTCTTTCCACTCGCCATCAGGCGGTGGCGCGACACGACCCTGCTCGGGGCCACCATCGGCGCGCATCAGGGGCCGGCCGCCGTACTCTCGTCGGAAATCAACACGCCCAGCGGGCTCGAGGTTGGCGGCACGAGCGGCGCGCTTCACGTTTCGTACGTCTCGGATGCGATCGAGATCTCAAGCTCGAGCGCCGGCACGCTCGCCATCTCCGGCGCTCTCGCCTTCCTCCACGGCGTGCACCCGCTGCGCGATGCAGATGCCGGCTATGCCGTCGCCGTCGGCCGGCCCGGCGATCTCATCGCCGACACGAACGGGCGCATCCACACCGTAGGCGCCGGATCGGCCTCCGCGTTTCCGCTTCCATCGAGCAATCACCCGACGGGCGTAACGTACGTACAGCGCAACGACACGCTCGACGGCAGCGCAGCGCTGTCGGTCTCGCACGTCTACCCTGCGCCGGGTGCGGGCGCGCTCGTCGTTATCACCCACGCGCGGCTCTCCGCCGTTATCGGCGCCGTCGCCGGCCCGAGGTGGCGCTATGGCACGATCGCGCTCGCAAACGGTGCTAGCTCGCCGATCGGCTCCGACGGCATGTTCTACTTCGAGGGGCTTTCCGCGGGCAGCTATCGCGCGGACGTTTCGGGCCGCGACGGCTCGTGCACCGCCACCGTCGTCGTGCCGCTCTCAAACGAGCGGCAGATCGACATCGGATCGATATCCTGTGTGCCCGTTCTTCGGCAATGACCTCGTTTGCTTTCGGAATCGACTCGCGTAGCGTTCCACAGGAACTGCACGTCGAAGGTTGCACACCAAAGTCATGCAGTTATCTGGTAAGCGCGCTGTCGTCACCGGAGGCGATACGGGGATCGGAGCGGCCATCGTGCGTGCTCTGGCAGCCGAAGGCGTTAGCGTCGTCATCGATTACGTCAAAGACCCGATCCCGGCACGGGCTCTCGCCGACGAGCTTTCGCTCGCCGGGCACGGCGCAAGCGTATGCGCCGCGAATGTCGACGATGCGGACGACGTCGACAGGTTGATTGCTCATGCCGTCACCGTCTTCGGCGGGCTGGATATTCTCGTGAACAACGCCGGCATAGAATCGCGCCATCCATTCGTGGAAACGCCGAACGACGTGTGGCAAAGGGAGATCGCGGTGAATCTCACGGGGCCCTTTCTGTGCGGCAAGGCGGCTGCGAAACAGATGATCGGCCAAGCGCGGGGTGGTCGAATCGTCAATATCTCTTCCATCCATGAAGACGTCGCTGCCCCGACGAACGCGCCGTACTGCGCGGCGAAGGGTGGCCTGCGAATGCTCATGCGCACGATGGCCGTCGAACTGGCGCCGCATGGGATAACCGTTAACAACGTCGCCCCGGGTGCAATCGATACGCCGATGGATGCGGCGACGAAACACGATCGAAAGCTGGACGAGGCCCTTCTTCGCGAGATCCCTCTGCACCGGTGGGGAAAGCCCGAGGAGATCGCCGGGCTCGTCGTTTGGCTTTGCAGCGAGTCGGCCGCCTACGTCACGGGAGCGACCATGGTGATCGACGGTGGCATGATGCGGCAAGCAGGGTCTTTGTAATGGCCCGCTACGAGATGATCAATCCGCCCACCGGCGTCTCGCGCGAAGCCGCGGGCGATGCATCGTTCGCGTACGTCCTCGATGACGATCAGATGGCGCAAGGCAGCACGCTTGGGTCCCCGCGCTGTTGTGTGGTGATACGTCCGACCGGCGCGATTGATAAAGTGTATTCGCCAGATGCCGGCCATGATTTATTCGGCGCGACCTGCGTGCGGCTTTGGGACCGGCGCAGCAAGATCCGGCTCGCTAGCCGTCGTGGTGAGTTTCACATCCACCCCGAGCGGCAAGACCACACCTACGAGCTCGATAATGGCGTAAACGTCCACGAGCAGGTCTTCCCTTATAATTACGACGGTGCCGACGGTAAAGAAGTTCCCGTGCCGGCGGTTTACTATCGTTACAAGTTCACGAATGCCTCACCGTCGCGAGCGACGTTTGACATGTACGGCTTTTGCGAGCTTCGGGGAACGACGTCGCACGACGTCGTCGCCGACTTCGATCGCGCGATGGGCGGCATCGTAGCCTGGAATCGTAAAATGCCTTCGCAGGTACGGCTCTTCGCGCCGCTGTGCTCGTTTGATGGCTGGGAAACGAGCGACGACCGGGGAAAGGTGGTCGCGCGAACGTCACCCGGGGCGCTCGCCGGCGCCGCAACAGCGATTGGTCCCGAGCCTGTCGCCGCGTTTCACATCGCCGTAGACTTGCGACCGGGCGAGGAGCGTTGGGTTGATTTTCTCTACGTCTTGTCGGCAACGTCACGAGAAGACCTCGCAGCTGCGCGTGCAGCTTGCCCTAACGCGGAGACGGCCCTCGAACGAAGTTCAGCATACTACCGCAAGTACTTACGCAGGTCGATTCTGCGCACGCCCGATCACGATGTGAATCAGGGGGTACTTTGGGCGAAGGCCAACATGCTTCGCGTGCAGACGTATGCGCCGACCGGTTGGTGCTTTACGAACGATCCTACGCGTAGCAGCAACAGCGTTGGACGCGACACGGCTTGGATGTCATTTGGGGCCGATTATCTGAATCCCGACTTCGCGCGCGAGTCCCTGAGCGCATATTTTCGCCTGCAAGAGCCCGCGGGGAAGATCGTCGAGTACTACGACATCCGTAACGGCAGATCAGAGGACTACGGGCTGAACATCAACGACAACACGCCGTTGGCCGTTATTGCGCTATGGCACCATTATGCCGTTACCGGCAATGAAGCGTTCGTACGCGACTGCTATCCTGGTGCCGTTCGGGCCGTGGAGTACATCCTTTCACAGTGCAACGAGCAAGGGCTGGTGTGGTGCACGTCGACGAAAACCTCGGATTGGGGCATCATCGGCTGGCGTAACGTGATTCCGAACTATCGCATTAGCGGAGCCTCGACCGAGGTCAACACGGAATGCTACGCAGCGCTGAAGGCCCTTTCGGAGATGGCTCGCCTCCTCGGCGACGATGTGGCTGCGGAAAAATACGCGGCTTGCGGCAATGCCTTGTGCGATGCCATCAACACCCACCTCGTCAATCCGGCGAACGATCTGTATTACCTCGCGATCGACGTTGACGGCTCTCGGCGCACGGACGTTACGGCCGATCTCGTCTTTCCCGTGCTCTTCGGCGTAGCGCCCCCGGAGCGCGCCGCTCGCATCATCGGTGTCCTCAACGATGCGGCATTCTGGACCGATGCGGGCATCCGGACCGTGCCACGGGACGATTTGATCTACGGGCCGACCAACGGGTATGGCTTGCTCGGAGGCGTATGGGTCGCCGTCACTTATTGGTATGCGTTTGCGGCAGCGAAATACAATCCGGCGTTCATGGCAAAGGCTCTGTCGAGTAGTTTTCGCCATTTTTCGATGGATCCGCGCCGGAATAACACGGTGCCCGGTCAGTTCTCCGAATGGCTGCACGGTGAAATCCTCGTGAATCAAGGGATGATGCTCTCACCCTGGGATGCGCCGCGCTATCTGTGGGCCGCCGTCGAAGGCGCCGCCGGCTTAGACGTGCGCGGCAAGGACGCAACGATCAATCCATCGCTGGCTGCCGATTGGCGCTGGCTGACGGCCACGAACGTGCCGTTCCGCGGTACCTCCATCGCCTGGATTGCTACGCGCATGCCGAGCGGCGTCTGCGTTCACACGACATCCGATCTCATGTCGGACGCGACGCGAATACCGTACGACCGCGACGTTACCGACAACGTGCGGGTTACGGATCCCCTCGCAACGCTCGTAGCTTTTGCGGATAGCGATCACACGATGGTCTTCATCGGGAACTCGAGCCCGCAAACGATTACGACATCGGCATCGCTTGCCGCGGTGGAACGGGATCGGCACTCGGTACGGCTATTTTCAACCGTCTGGAACGAGTGGAGGGATCTCGGTACGCTCGCGAAGCAGGCCCTCCTCGACGGCGTCATCGCCGTCATCGATGCCGGCGGGTTCGCCCTCATCGACATAACGCCGCGTTAGGACGCAATGGTGACGCCTATCGGCTCGATTTCACCGCACTCTCCTGCGACGCTCTGCACGCGAGCATCGCTACGATCGCGAGCGCGAACGCTATCGTGGCCGACCATCGATAGATCTCCGAAAGTGACGCGTCGCCACTGCTACGAAGGGCGCCGATAGCGAACGTTCCGAGCCCTTCTCCCGTCATCAGCGCAGCGACCAGGGCGCTGGCGACCCGGTCTTTGTCGTCGGGCATTGCCGCAAGCGCGAGGGACATCGCGTACGGAAACACGATGCTGCAGGCTATTCCGGCTATGATGAATCCGCTAACGAGGAGCGGTGCCGAACCCCATTCCGGTAAGAGCAGAAATGCGATTCCAATCGCAATGGGAAATGTGGCGAACGCGAATCGCGGATGGAGGGACCGCGTCGCGAATGCCGCGGCCAGGCGCGCGCCGGTGAGAGAGAGCCAGAAGCCGGAGAGCGCGGCCTCACCAACGCCTAGCGAGAATCCTCGATCGATATGCACGAATGTCGTTGCCCAACTTGAGAACGCGCCTTCGCAGAAGGCGTAGAACAGCGCCGCGACGCCGAAGAGTACGAGCACGCGGGGGATCGGACGGCGCGTTCTGGCGCGAGCCGTCACGGGTAGCGCCTTCCACGCAAACGAGACCACGAGCACGCACGCGAAAGAAGCGACGAGAACCGCCGGCCATATAGGCCACGCTCCACGAGCCGCCAGCGCCCCAACGAGAAGTGGCGTGATGGCCGTGCCGAGCCCGGTGAGCACGTTAGCGATCGTCACGGAGCGCGTCGCGCTAGGCGAGAGCGAGGACGCGAGTTCATTCACTGCCGAGAAGTTCAAGCCGAACCCGAGGCCCAACGCGGTCGTGTCGGCGAGGAGAAGGCCATATGCTGCCCGGTGCGGCAGGACGGCCGACGTCATGAGGGCCAGGAGCCCGAGGCTGTTGGCGACGACGCCCAAACGCAGGACGGCAACCATTCCCAGGCTCTTGGCAAGCAACGGCGCAGCCGTTGCCGCGACGATCGCTCCTAGCGTGAGCGGGACGAAGAGCGAACCAAAGGCCTGCGCGTCGATGCCATAGGGCGCCCGTAAGAACTCCGTGGCTAGTGCCGGCACCAGCGTGAACGAAAACCCTTGTAGCGTCGCGGCACCATATACCACAGCGGCGGGACGAAGCTGCTTCAGCACGAGGATCATGCTCTTGTCCGTTCTTTCGAGTCGTGAACTTTCATCGATGACGTTGGCATCCGACGTGAAATACGTGGCGGCCTTCGTCGCGCCGGACGCATGGGATTCGCCGACCGTGACAGAAGAATGAGCTCATGAGCCTCCGCGCGCTCGCTCTTTTCGGTTTTTCCGCAGCCTGTTAGGTTCGTCGAAGATTGCAAGCGGCCCCGAAGAAGCACGGACCGGCCCGTTATTCATCGTCTGCTAGAGGAGCGTCCTTTTGAAAACAGTAGCGTTATCTTTCGTCTTTTTTGCGGTCGTGTGTGCCGCGTCGATCCTGCACCCGGCGACGGCTCGCGCGAGCTTTCGACTCTGCAACAACTCCGAAGAACAAGTCAACGCCTCTATCGGCTACAAAGACATGGGTCACCCCGGCCACAACTGGTTCTCGCGCGGCTGGTGGGTCATCGCACCGGGAAACTGTGCGACGGCTATCGGCGGCGACGTTCCGGTCCGCTACATGTACGTTTACGCCTATACGGCCGGTAACGCGCGCGTCTGGGCGGGTCAGTACACCTTCTGTACGGTATCCGATGAGTTTGAAATCTGGGGCCCGGAGAACGACCCCTGTACGGGAAGCACGCTCTCCCATTTCATCGAGGTCGACACCCACGGCCAGACGGACTGGACCTATACGTTCGAATAACGGCTGGTCTTCCGATCGCGGCTGCCGCTGCCGTTGCCGCTCTATTTCGCGCTTGTTCGGCATGGCATCGGAGCAGGAGACGCGACCGGCCGCGATGGTCTGCGGTTGTTTCAATTCCCCATGAACGCTGCGTCGAGCATCTCGGCGACGTCGGTGAATTTTTCACTCGGTTTCCCGTTTCGGGCGCGCGCTTGCTCGGCGCGCGCGATGCGCCGCCAAGCGTCGAAATCCACGACTCTGACCTTGCGCTCGCGTAAGAGCGCATCGATGCTGTCGCCGCCCGGTTTCGTGACGCGGTCCGGCGATCGATCGAAGTCGGATACGATGCGCCCGACGAGTTGCTTAGCATCCGTCCTATTGGTGCCGATAACGCCCTTTGGTCCGTGTTTGCTCCAGCCCGCGACGTACACACCCGGCTCCACGAAACCTTCGTCGTTGGCGATCACGCCGCGCGTTTCGTCGAATGGCACGCCGGTGGGCGGCTTGGTATGATAGCCGATCGCCGTAACGACGACGTCGACGGGCAACTCGAACCGTTCACCGGTGAGTTCGGCTCGTCCGCGTTCGACGATGCGCGTGCGTTCGAGCAGCAGGCCACGCACGCGATCCTCACCGATCACCGCTTGAGGCGCGGCGCAAAAAAGGAAATGTATTCGCACGGGCTTCGTGCCCAGCTCACGCTTGGCGTAATCGCGGAGAATCTCGACGTTGCGTTCCTTCGCCTTGATTTCTTTCTCGCCAATGTGAGGACCGATCCCATCCGGTAGTTGCGACGGGTCCACGATGATGTCGCATCGTCCCAGTTCGCCAAGCTCGGCAAGCTCTGTCGAGGTGAAACTCGCCTCAACCGGTCCGCGGCGTCCGATGAGATACAAGTCCGTAATGGTGCTTCGCTCCAACATGGCGGCCGCGTGACGGGAAATGTCGGACTCCGAAAGCTCGTCGGCCGTCTTCGCCACAATCCGGACGATGTCGAGGGCGACGTTGCCGTTCCCGAGAACAGCGAGCGCCTTGCCCTCGAGTGAAGCGATGACGTTACGGCAATCGGGATGACCGTTGTACCAGCCGACGAAGGCCGCGGCGCCGTAGACTTGCTCGAGATGTTCGCCCGGTATCCCGAGGCGACGATCGATGTTTGCGCCGATACTCAATACCACGACGTCGTATGCCGCTTTGAGCTCGTCGTATGAGACGTCGGTGCCGAGGGTGACGTTTCCGAGAAAACGCACGTGCTCGCGATCGAACGTGCGATCGAAGGCTCTGGTAACGTTCTTCGTACTCAGGTGATCCGGCGCGACGCCGCTTCGAACCAGACCATAGGGTGTAGGAAGAGCATCGAAGACATCTATGCGGACGCCGGGGCGTTGCCGTGCGAGTTCCTCGGCCACGTAAAGCCCGGCGGGCCCACTTCCAACGATCGCGACGTTCACCGTACCGCCGCCTCTACGGAAGGACGGCGAGGGCGAGAGAGCGGCTCGAAACGGGCGGTAAAGTGCCGCAGCGGCGGTTGTTGCCATACCATCCGCAACCCGGCAATCCTTTCCCGCCGAGCGTACACGTCGCCTACGACCTCGTGCACGTAGTCGATGTGGCTCTGCGTGTAGACGCGGCGCGGAATCGCCAGACGGACGAGCTCCATCGCGGCGGTCGTTTCCTCGCCGGTCCGAGCATCTGTGGACCCAAACATCACGCTCCCGATCTCGACGGCGCGAATGCCTCCCTCCACGTACAGCTCGGCGACCAACGCTTGTCCCGGGAACGCACGTGCCGAAATATGTGGAAGCATTGCGGCAGCATCGATGTAGATCGCATGCCCTCCAGGCGGCAAAACGATGGGTACGCCGATCTCACTCAAGTGAGAACCCAGATAGCCGGTCGATGCGATGCGATACCGTAGATAGTCTTCATGCAGGGCCTCCTCGAGCCCGACGGCTATCGCCTCGAGATCGCGCCCCGCGAGCCCGCCATAGGTGGGAAACCCTTCCGTCAAAATCAATAGGCGCGACTCTTGGGTTGCGAGCATCTCATCATTGCCTGCGAGAAAGCCGCCGATGTTAGCCAGGCCATCTTTCTTGGCCGACATGGTGCATCCGTCGGCGTAGGAAAACAGTTCGCGTGCGATTTCGCGGGGCGATTTCTGCGCGTAACCCTCTTCCCGCTCTCGTATGAACCAGCAGTTCTCCGCAAATCGGCAGGCGTCGATGTAGAGCGGAATCCCATTGCGGGTGCATACGGCGCGGACGGCCTTGACATTGGCCATCGCGACCGGCTGGCCGCCGCCGGAGTTGTTCGTAATGGTGAGCATGACGAGCGGTATGCGCTCGGCGCCGACGTCGCGAATGAGGGCTTCCAGCGCGGCGACGTCCATGTTGCCCTTGAAAGGGTGCAGCTCAGCGGGGCGGCGCCCCTCCGGGATCGGCAAGTCGATCGCTCGTGCGCCGACGGCTTCGATATTGGCCCGCGTCGTGTCGAAGTGCGTGTTATTCGGAACGACGTCGCCCGGCTTGCACATCGTGCTGAAGAGAATCCGCTCGGCCGCGCGGCCCTGGTGCGTCGGGAGCACGTATCGAAAACCAAAAATTGCATGGATGGTATCGAGGAAACGATAGTACGAACGTCCACCGGCGTACGACTCGTCTCCTCGCATCACTCCCGCCCATTGATCGGCGCTCATGGCGCCGGTTCCGCTGTCGGTCAGCAGATCGATCAGGACGTCCTCGGCGCGTAGCAGAAACGGATTGTATCCCGCTTCCTCGAGAAATCGCTCGCGCTCTTCGCGAGTCGTCATGCGAATCGGCTCGACGCTCTTTATGCGAAACGGCTCGATAATCGATCGACGTCTCATGCGATCAACGATACGCCGATCGGAAGCGGGAATCCGCTCGCCGCGGGAATCACGTTTTCGGTTGTGCCGCACGCGCCCAATGCGTTACAACCGCCCGCGGCGCTCCCTCGGCACATCGGCGCGTGAGCTCGCCGACCTTGTCCGGCTTGAGGCGCGTGGTCGGGTCGGCTCGTCGGGAGCCGTTGTGAAGTTCGCACGGATCCGCCGCTTGCGGATCGCTTCCCGTTGCGAGCATGCCGTTCTCGACGGCGTAGCAGCGCAATGGGACGCCGGTTACGTCCGCGCAGCTACGCCTTGCGCTTGTCCGCGAGGGCCTTCGCGACCTTGAGCGCAATCGCGCCACCCGGGATGACCAAGTTGAGCGTCTCCGCTCCGATGTCAAATAGCGTTTCGGGTTTTAACAGTTTTCCGACGGCTGCCATCGCCGCAGGAACTTCCGCCTGCAACTCTCCGGTGACTGCATCGACCGCAACTTCCGCGGTTTTGTTCTTTGTCGCCCAGGCGTACTTGAAACCGAACGTGGGCCGAAGGTAGAGATCGATGCACTCCACGTTCACCGTTTCTTCAGCGATGTCGTCGGCGTCCGTCGGGCGGAAATCGTCTCCCAGAAGCGTACGAATGACCGCCGAAGCACGAATCGATGGCGCGATGATTTTGGCGCCTTCCGGCGCGAATTCGTCGAGGTCTACGGGAGTCGTGTGCGCTTTAGGGTATGGTTGGACGCCGATGGACTGGCCGCTCAGCGCGTCGAGCCATAGCTCTCGCTGCTCGTCGCGCTCGCAGTGTTCCACGATGGGCACGTCGATGCCGCCCGCCGCAACCGCATAGTCGGTCCCTCCGAAGGTCACAGCAACGACGTGCGGTGCCTTCACGGGTACTTTATATGAATCACTCCGATTGTAAACGAAGCGAAGGTGCGCCTTTGCATGCCACAGCGGAAAGTAGCAGAGGCCCTGATCCGAGATCGTGATGTCTGCGTCCTTCGGGCGAGAGAGAAGCCGCGAAAGGGTTCCGAAGGCGGACGCGGCGTGCGCGCTAGCGCGCCCGCGCGCTTCATCGGCCGAGATTTCCGGGTCGAAACAGAAAGCGCCCTTCTCGGCAATCACAATTTCCATATGGTTGTGCCCCAGAGACTATGCAGAAGGCCGCGCTACCGCACCACGTCGGCTTTTCCTGCGTTACCGAGGTCTAGACTGCTCGCGACGACCTGCGAGCTGGGCAACCCTCGGATTCATACGGCCATGATCGCCGTCGCGTTCTTCACCATTGTCGCCACGGCCGCGACGCTCGGCGCCACGGAAAGACATCGCGATGAATCTCTTACGACTCAATGCGATTCAAGCGCGCGACATTCCGCTGCGTGACGAGCTAGATGCGCGCGCCGCGCCCCATCAGCAGGTTCCAGATCAAGAGAACCACCGCGATCACGAGCAGGATGTGAATCAGTCCGCCGCCGATGTGAACGAATAAGAACCCGATCAGCCACAGGACGACGAGGACGACGATGATCGTCCACAATAAACCGGCCATTCCCTCTCCGCCTTTCTACGACTTCTTGCGAGGTTTCTTACGGGAGATCTTCTTGCGCGAGCTTTTCTTCTTCGGCACTTTGCCGCCGGCTTCTCGCGCTTCGGAGAGTCCAATCGCGATAGCCTGCTTACGGCTCGTGACCTTACCCGAACGCCCGGCTCTCAGCTTCCCACGCTTCATCTCGTGCATCGAGCGTTCAACCTCCTGCTGAGCCTTGGGCCCGTACTTGCGGGCCTTCTTGCGTGTCGTGCGCTTCCTCGGCATTGTAGAAAGCAAGGTACCCATGCCTGCGCCGCGCAAAACGCTTCTGCGTCAAGTGACGGCGCGATAGCCTCCGTCGTGGTAGACGAGCGGCGGGAGCTCCGCATAGTGCACGTCTTCCACACCCGCAAGCCCTATTCGATAAGCACGTAATGCGCAAGTCTATCAATGCCTTGGGTTTTGCCGTTCCTCATTCGTAATGAGCGATGCCGCGTGGCGCCCGACGATGCGGCGCAACGCCCCGGATGCAGTCCTCGAGTTGGCTTCTTCGATCAGCGACGGCCACCGTTCGGCCACGACAGGACCGACCGCTTCGGGCCACGGTCCCCCGACCGATCTCGGGAGGGCGCTCGGCGACCTCGAGATCCGGCCGGTCCAAACGGGAAAACCATTGCGTACTTGTTCGAATTCGTACAGGTGGCGACACTGTTCGGCTCTATTATCTATGATTAAGGTGATCGATCGGTAGTTCCGTCGGAGGCGTCTTCGAAAG
Source organism: Candidatus Dormiibacterota bacterium (assembly GCA_035532035.1). Lineage (NCBI taxonomy): Bacteria > Bacillati > Candidatus Dormiibacterota > Candidatus Dormiibacterota bacterium. The sequence goes on along the minus strand of DATKRS010000024.1, from coordinate 309 downwards.
AGCCTGCCCGACCGAGAACGGCCCGAAGGTCATGGTCGCGAATGACCTTAGGAGGAAGCGTTGAAGCCACTGAGCATCGGGATCCTCACCGCGCTGCTCGCAGCCGGTCTCGGACTCAACGCGGTCGCTGCTCCATCGGCCTCTGCAACGCATGGCAACATTGGACCTAATGCGCTCGCGCAGGCCTCGGATCAGGCGCCGCCGCCCAACTTCGGCTCTCCGCCGTCGGGGCAAATACCCATACTCTATAACGACCACCACGTCTACTCGAAGCCCGACGTTCTGAAGCAGGATCGCGTGCTCTCCGCG